>CABUJH010000025.1 GCA_902491895.1 uncultured Collinsella sp.
TAAACTGAAGGGACTGACCCCGGAGGAGTTCCGGAGACAGTCCCTTGCGGCGTAGCTTTTATTTAAGCCGTCCAAGTTTTGGGGTGCAGTTCAGAATAAGCTGTTCGGGGGCCTTGTTGCTTATGGCCGGATGATTTCTAGCCGACCGTATCGTCAGGCGTGGGCGAGGGGTCGGGAGTGGGCGTGGGCGTAGGCGTGCCGCCATCGCCGCCGGTCGAACCACCGGTGGAGCCGCCCGTCGAGCTACCGGTCGTACCGGTGCCGCCGGTGGTGTCGCCGCCCGTGGTCTCGGTGGTCGTGGTCGTCGTGGTAGTCGTTGTAGTGGTGGTTTCCTCTTCGTCCTCGTTCTCGTCCTTGTCCTTGTCGTCGTTCTCCGTCTTCTTGGTGTTGTTGGTGCCGTAGAACTTCCAGACGCTGTTGTTCTTATAGGTGGGCGCCGTTCCGGTCGCAAACTCCTCGCGCTCGGTACCGGTCAGAACGGTGTTCATAAACCGCTTAAAGACAGGCAGGTTGGTGCTGTCGCCCAGCAGGTCTGTGCCGTATTTTTGGATGGGGATCTCGCCCGCGGAATAGCCGGTCCACAGGGCGCACGCCAGCTGCGGGGTATAGCCGCAGAACCACAGGTTGGTGGTGTTGTCGGTGGTGCCCGTTTTGCCAGCATAGGGCTGGTTGACGCTCAGGGCACCGGCAGCACCCGTACCGCCGCCCTGCATGACGCCGGACAGAACATCGGTGACCGCGGCGGCCTCGCCCTCGGTAAGCACCTGTGAGGGATTGTCGGTGTGCTGGTACAGCACCGAACCGGTACGAGAGTCAATCTCGGTGATGGCGATCGGCTGGCGATAGTAGCCGCCGTTGGCAAACGTCGCGTAGGCGGCGGCCATCTCGAGCGGCGAGATCGAGCCGGTGCCGAGGGTCATGACGGGAACGTCCTCGATGTTGTCCTTGGCGGGATCGATGCCGAGCTTTTTGACGAGCGAGATGATCTTGCTGTTGCCGACGGCTTCCGCCACCTGGATGTAGCCGGTGTTGGAGGAGTATGCCGTCGCCTGCTTAAGCGTGATGTTGCCATAGCTATGGTTGGCGTAGTTTTGGACCTCGGTCGTGGTGCCCTTGGCCTTGAGCGGCGAGTTGCAGTTGAGGGTGACGTTGGGGTTCATGCCGTTTTGGATGGCAGTTGCCAGCGTAAAGGCCTTAAAGGTGGAGCCGACGGGACGCTTGGCCGTGGCATGGTTTACGTGGTTCTCGTCGGCGTTGTAGTCGTAGCCGCCCACCATGCACTTGATGTAGCCGGTCTTGGGGTCGACGACGACCATGCCCATGTCCAGGCCGTCGAGCGAGAGCGTGTCGAGCTGCTCTCGGACGGCATTCTCTGCCACCTGCTGCATCGTGGGGTCGATGGTGGTCTTGACGGTCAGGCCGCCCTTAAAGAGCACGTCGGTCGAGAACTCCTGCTCCAGCAGCTGCTTAACATAGGCGACAAAGTAGGGCTGCGAGTATACGTCGACGCCGCTGCCCGAAATCTCGGTCACGTTGAGGGTGATGGGCTCGGCCTGAGCGGCATCGTGCTCCTCCTGCGTGATGTGGCCCAGGCGCAACATGTTGTCAAGGACCTTGTTGCGACGGGACAGCGCCAGGTCGGGGTTGACCGTGGGGTCGTACTGCGAGGGCGAGTTGGGAAGGCCGATGAGCAGTGCGGCTTCGCTCAGGGTGAGGTCGGCGGCGCTCTTGGATAGGTAGGTCTCGGCGGCGGCCTCGATACCGTAGGCGCCGTGGCCGTAATAGATGGTGTTGAGGTACATCATGAGGATCTCGTCTTTGGAGTACATGTCCTCCATCTTTACGGCGATGTAGGCCTCGCGCACCTTACGCTCGATGGTCGAGTCGAACTGCTCCTCCTGCAGGATGGTGTTGCGCACCAGCTGCTGGGTGATAGTCGAGGCGCCTTCGTGCCCGCCGCCGAGGGTTGCCACCGCAGCACGCGCGATACCCCACAGGTCGATACCGCCGTGCTCGTAGAAGCGCTCGTCCTCGACGTCAACGGTGCCCTGCAACACGTAGGGGGAGACCTCGTCCTTGGTGATGGACTTACGGTTTTGCGTGTAGAAGCTCGCGATCTTGTTGCCGTTGCAGTCGACGATCTCGGTGGGCTCGCTCACCAGATACGCGTTGGCGTCGGTGTAGTCGGGCAGATCGGACAGCCAGCGGTTGACGTTGCCGACCATGCCGATGCCAAACGCGACGCCCGCGATAAGCAAAAAGCCCAAAAACGAGAGCAGGATTATGGGCAGGGCATGCGTCTTTGAACGGCTGCGTCCCTGTCGTTGGCGAGGACCCATATATTGACCTCCAGGTATGTCGTGCCGGACGGCGGATGTGCCGTCGGGGCAGGATGGACATAAGTTATTACACGATAAACCAAACGGGGCGCGCGAGGCCTCGTGTATGCTGGAAGACGGCATTTTTCAGAGTGAATGCATACCTTGGTAAGGAGTTTGCCGATGGCGATTCGGGCAATGGGGCCGAGCGGACAATACGAGACTGGATTGGATGCTGCCGGTGCGGCGCTGCCCGAGCTGCTGGCGCCGGCGGGCGGACTCGACCAGATGCTTGCGGCCATTGCCGCGGGTGCCGATGCCATCTATGCGGGGTTGGGCGGCTTTAACGCCCGCGTGAGCGCGCATGGCTTTACGGATGACGAGTTTGCGCGCGGCTGCGCCGTGGCGCATGCCCATGGCGTGCGCGTGTACGTGACGCTCAACGTGTTCGTGTTTGACGATGAGCTGTCCGATGCGGTGGCGTTGGGAGCTCATGCACTGGAGCTGGGCGCCGATGCTCTGATTGTCGCCGATGCCGGGCTGGCTTGTGTACTGCGCACGGTGATTCCCGGGGTCGAGATTCACCTGTCCACGCAGGCGGGCGTTCATAGCGAAGGCGCCGTGCGGCTTGCCGCCGATGAGCTGGGGGTCGAGCGCGTGACGACGGCACGCGAGCTGACGGTCGACGAGATTGCGGCGCTATGTGCCACGGGCGTGCCCATCGAGGTATTCTGCCACGGTGCGATTTGCATCGGCTATTCGGGGGCGTGCGAGTTCTCGGCCCTGCGGCGTGGGCGCTCGGCGATGCGCGGCGACTGCACGCAGCCGTGCCGTCTGGCGTACGACCTGGTGGACGAGGCGGGGCAGAGCGTTGTCGCCGTCGAGGGAGATCGCCTGCTGTGCCCGCGTGACTATCTGGGTATTGCGCATCTGCCCGAGCTTGTAGATGCCGGCGTGGCGTCGCTCAAGATCGAGGGGCGCATGAAGAACCCCGATTACGTATTCAACGTGGTGCGGGTGTGGCGCCGGGCACTCGATATGCTGTGCGACGGCGCGTGGGATCCCGGTGCCGTGGAAGAGCTTGAGCGCGAGCTGGGAAGGTCGTTTAACCGTGGGTTTACCGATGCGTACCTGCGAGGGCGTTCGGGTGCCGAGCTGATGAGCTTTGAGCGCGCGATTAACCAGGGCGTGCGCGTGGGGCGCTTGGTCGCTGTGGGCCACGAAGAGGTGACCGTTGAGCTCGACGCCGCCGTGGCGGCGGGTGACATGCTCGAGATTCGGTTCTATCCGGGTGTCGACGCGCGTCCCGATGTGCCCAAGCGCTGGCCGCAGGTGCCCTGCCCGGTGGATGCCGCAGCGGGGAAGCGCGTCGTCGTGCATTGCAAGCGTAAGGTGGACACGGGCTGCGAGGTGTACCTGATTCGCAGCGCCGGCGTGTTGGATCAGACGGCGGCAGTGTTGGAGCGCATGCGGGCCGAGGCGGATGCGATTGCGCCCGTTGCGCGTGCCGTCGAGGTACTGCTCTTTGAGGGCGTTGCGGTGGATGGCGGTGCGTCGACGGAGTTGGTGGAGTGCGCGGCTCCCGCTCGCATGGTTTTTGCTTGGCAACTGATGGATGCCGACCCGCGCGGAGAATTCGATTTGTCCGACGCCGTTGTGGTGCTTGACGAGGTGTGCCGCACGGGTGACGCTGACTGGACCCGCTCACTGATGCAGCGTGCCGGGCGCGTTGTCTGCCGCAACCTGGGACAGGTGGTGATCGCTCGCGAGCTGGGCGTGACGTTTGACGTGGCGGCGCCGGTGTTCTGCGCGAATCGGGCCACGCTTACCTGGCTGCGCGGACTCGGTGCGGGGCGGGTGTACTTGCCGGCCGAGTTGCTCGGCAATGATGCGGAGCGTATTGCCGAACTGGCTGCTGAACCCGGCGTCTGGGGTCCGGTCGACGCCGACCGTCCCGAGCTTATGGTGTGCGAGCACTGCCTGCTGACCGCCGAGGGCGTCTGCGCTACCGATGCGACGGGACAGGTCCGTTGCCGCGACTGCTTGCGCCGTCGGCAGGTACGCTATCTGGTCGAGCGTGACGGTACACGTCTGCCGGTCGCCGTTGACGCGTGCGGCAGGACGAGGATTTTCCTGTCGTAGGTGCCGCGTCGCGTCAGTTTGTTATCATATGAGAGTTTATGGACTTCCAGCACCGCCGTATCCGGTGAGGGTGCTATAGCAAAAGGAGGATACCCAATGCTGTCTGTTGACGAGCAAATGCGTATCATCACCTCGGGCGCCGCGCAGATCGTCCCCGAGGCCGACCTTCGCAAGAAGCTTGAGAAGGGCGAGCCCCTCAACATCAAGCTCGGCGTCGATCCCACCAGCCCCGACCTGCACCTGGGCCACGCCGTGCCGCTGCGCAAGATGCGTCAGTTCCAGGACCTGGGCCACAACGTTACCCTCATCATCGGCAACGGCACCGCGCTGATCGGCGACCCCTCGGGCAAGAACTCCACGCGTCCGCAGCTTTCGCAGGAGCAGATCGAGGCCAATGCCGAGACCTACGTGAGCCAGGCTATGAAGATCCTGGATCCCGAGAAGACCACCATCGTGCACAACGGTGACTGGATCCTTTCGATGGACCTGGCCGGTCTGCTGCAGGTATGCTCCAAGTTCACCGTCGCCCGCATCCTTGAGCGCGACGACTTTACTAAGCGCTACCAGTCTCAGACGCCGATCGCCCTGCACGAGTTCCTGTACCCCGTGATGCAGGCCTTCGACTCCGTTCAGATCAAGGCCGACGTGGAGATGGGCGGCACCGACCAGCTCTTCAACCTGCTCGCCGGCCGCGAGCTCATGGAGAAGATGGGCATGGAGCCGCAGATCGCGCTCACCATGCCGCTGCTCGAGGGCACCGACGGCGTGCGCAAGATGTCCAAGTCCTATGGCAACTACATCGGCCTGACCGACGCTCCCAAGGATATGTTCGGCAAGACCATGTCCATCCCCGACGAGATGATCGGCAAGTACTACCGCCTGGCGAGCTCGCTCACCCCGGCCGAGGTCGACAAGATCGACGCTGCCCTGGCCGATGGTTCTGCCGACCCCTACGAGCTCAAGCGCGCTCTGGGTCGCGACCTGTGCGACACCTACCACGGCGCCGGTGCCGGCGACGAGGCTCAGGCCGAGTTCGACCGCGTATTCAAGGAGGGCCAGCTCGCCGACTTCCCCGAGAAGCACGTTGAGCTGACCGTCAACGACGAGGGCCAGATCTACCTCGCCGGTCTGCTCAAGGACCTGGGTCTTTCGGCGAGCGCCGGCCAGGCTCGTCGCGATATCGACGGCGGCGGCGTCAAGATCAACGGCAAGGCCGTGGCTCCCAAGAGCTACAACATCGACCCAAGCGCCCTCAAGCTGGGCGACATCCTCTCCGTAGGCAAGCGCAAGGGTTTTAAGTTGGTCTAACGAGCGAGTTGACCTCACAAGTGCAATAAGGCCGCAGCCGGGAATCCCGACTGCGGCCTTTTTTGGTTACGACGATCCCTTGGGGACGGAGGGATCATTTGGCGGTGCCGTTAAGCGGAAGGGGTGTTATCGGTGGCCTTCTTTTGGGCATACAATGGCTATTGGTTTGCTGCGGTGAAGGCCTGTCCGCTCCGCAGCTTTTTTCTACGGTTAAAGGAGTATGTATGTCCGTTGAGGTCATGAGGTCTGTGATCGAGGCCGCCGAGGGGCGTGTTCCCGTCGGCACGCTGTTTACCAATGCGCAGATTGTCGACGTATATGGCCAGCGCGTGGCGCCCGGTAGCGTTGCCGTCAAGGATGGCGTGATCGTCGGCGTGCTCTACGACGGTCGCGACGATGCCGTCGGCACCTACGAGGCGACCGAGGTTATCGACTGCCAGGGTCGCTATATCGCTCCCGGCTTTATCGACGGACATCTGCACATTGAGTCTTCGAACATCCGCCCTGCCGAGTATGCACGCATGGCGGCGGCGCGCGGTACCACCACCGCCATTGCCGACAGCCACGAGATTGCCAACGTGGCGGGGCTCGACGGTCTGCGCTTTATGATCGAGGACGGTCGTCGCGCTCCTATTTCCATCAAGTACATGATGCCCTCGTGCGTGCCCGCACTGCCCGACGAGCAGGCCGGTGCCGTCATCACCGCTGCCGATATGCAGGCGTTTTTTGCCGAATATCCGGGTGATGTCTTTGGTCTGGGCGAAATGATGAACCTGCCGGGCGTCTTTATGGCCGATCCCGAGACCTGTGCTCGTATCGACGCTGCCAACCAGACACCGTCCAAACAGGTCGACGGTCATGCCCCGCTCGTTGCCGGCAAGGACCTCAACGCCTATGCCGCAGCAGGCATTATCGCCGACCACGAGTCGACGATTCCCGAGGAGGCGCTCGACAAGCTGTCTCGCGGCATGTACGTGATGCTGCGCGAGGGTACGTGCAGCCATGATCTGGCCAACCTGTCGCCGATGCTGCTGGAGAATCCTGCGCGCGCCCGCCGCTGCTGCTTTGCGACTGACGACCGCGCCCCTTCCGATGCGCTTGCGACCGGCATGATCGACAATGCCTGCCGCGTGGCGATTGAGGCCGGTATTGACCCCGTGGTCGCTATCTCTATGGCGTCTCTCTCCACGGCCGAGGCGTTTGGCCTGGATCACGGCTGCCGTGACCCGCACGAGCTCCGCGGTGCGATTGCCCCGGGCAAGCGTGCCGACCTGCTGGTGCTCAATGACCTGACGTTTGCCACGGCTCCGCATCGCGTATATGCCGCCGGTGCCCTGGTGGCGCAGGACGGCACCTTTGTGGGCGAGATCGCACCCGAGATGGCCGAGGTTGCGGCCCTTGCCGATGAGCTGCGCGCCTCCGTTAAGCTGCCGAATCTCTCGCTCGACGTATTCGACTATGCCTTTAAGCCGGGCGAGGCCGTGATTGACGTGGTGCCGGGCAAGGCCATCACGGGCATGGTTCGTCCCGAGACTGACGAGGGCCTGCGCCGCATTATGCTGATTGAGCGCCATGGCCGCGGCGTGTCGCTGCAGGCCGAGGGCGCCGACGGCGACGGTCCCGCTGGCCTGGGCCTGATCGGCAAGCATATCGGTCGCGGCTGGGTGCGCGGTTTCACCATCACGGGCGGTGCCATTGCCTCCACGATCGGCCACGACTCGCACAACGTGTGCGTGGTGGGCGACAACGCCGCTGATATGATGGCCGCCGTTGAGGCCGTGGGCCAAGGTGGTCACGTGCTGGTGCGCAACGGCGAGGTCGTGGCGCGCATTCCGCTGGCGCTCGGTGGCCTTATGAGCGAAGGCACGGCCGAGGACGTTGCCGCGCAGCACGACGACTTTATGGTCAAGGCGCGCGCCATGGGTATTGAGCCGCCGCTCGACCCCATTATGGGCATCATCTTCCTGCCCCTGCCGGTCATCCCGACGCTCCGCATCCGCCCCGAGGGCATGTTCGACGTCACGACCTTCACCTACGCCGACTAGTCATCGGGGACGTTTTTAAACGACTGGCCGTCGGGGTGGCGTGTCGCCTGACGCCGCGACCGTAGGACCTCTGGCATGTGTGAGCTCTTTGCCAGGTCCTTGTAACGTTTACGCCCGCGGAGTCTTATTTGAGCTCCCTTTGGGTACGTTGGAATCGGATACACGTTCGATTCCAACAAGCCCGAAGGGAGCTTTTCTATGTTTAAACTGATTGCATCCGATATGGACGGCACACTGCTTGACGAAAACGGCCAGGTGCCTCCCGAGACCTATGAACTGATTCTGGCGCTACACGAGCATGGCGTGCATTTCGCCGCATCGTCAGGTCGTCGCTACGATCGCCTGTGCGAGTTCTTTGCGCCCGTTCGCGACAAGATGGACTTTGTCGCCGCTAACGGCGCCCAAGTCTACGCCGACGGTAAGATGGTAGACCGTGAGGTGTATTCCCACCTGGCGATTCGAAGGCTCGCCCAAGCCGTCAGGACGTTTCCCAATCTGCATCTTGCGCTCTTTGACCGAACCAAGTCCTTCCTGCTCGATGACGAGTGCAAGTTCGTGCGTGAGGTCGATAAAGACCTTCCCAATGCCGAGCGCATTTGGGAGCTGCCCGATCCCAGCGTAAATATCATCAAAGCGAGTATCTTTTGCGACGACAGTGCGGTTATGGACAGTGCGTACGTGCTACAGCGCGAACTTGGTCAGCTCTTTACTTTTGCGCCTTCGGGCAACGCGTGGATCGATGCCATGCAGCCTGGTGTGTCGAAGGCCTCGGGTATCGCGCAGCTCGCGGAGCATTACGGCATTGGACGCGACGAGGTCATGGCGTTTGGCGACTCGATGAACGACTACGAGATCATTCGCTTTGTCGGCACGGGCTGCGCGATGGAAAACGCACGCCCCGCGCTCAAGGCGGTGGCCGATCGCGTCGTAGGCTGCAACCGCGACCACGCCGTTCAGCATGAGCTCCGTCGCGTGCTAGAGGGCCTCGCTTAATCCGGCAGCTGGGGACGTTCCCGTTCTGCCGGCAGTGGGGGACAGTCCTTGCAGCTTTTCACGAAGAGTGTCCCCAACGACTAGTCATTCAAGAACGTCCCCAATGACTGGCCAGTGGCTAGGCGAGGGCGGCCATGATGGCGCGGGCGACGCCGTCGTGGTCGTTGTCGAACTCGGTGATGGCGTCGGCGGCGTCGCGGTCTTCGGGCTCGCCGTTGATCATGGCTATGCCGTGGCCTGCTGCCTGCAGCATGGGAATGTCGTTGATGTTGTCGTCGAAGCCCCAGGCGTCGGCGAGACGCTCGCCCAGGTGCTCGCATAGCCATGTGAGGGCCGTTCCCTTGGTGGCGCCCTCGCCCATGACCTCGATATTCATGGCGTACGAACGCGTGACCTCGATGCCTCCGAGCGTATCGAGCGCCGCCGCGATAGCGTCGCGATCGGCCGGGTCGTGCCAGTACATGGCGATGCGTTCGAGTGTCTCGACCTCGTCGATCTTGCTGTCGATATCCATGTCGATCGGCGTTCGTGTGCGCTTGAGCGAAGCCGCGATGTGGGGGTCGCCGCCACAGAACTCATCCAGACGCCCGTATAGCGAGCGGGGGAGGAAGCACTGCCCATCCGCGAAGATATCGAAGGTCACATCGTGGCCGGCGGCAATGCGATGGATGCGGTGGGCAATGCCGCGGTCGAGCGGACGGCTCAAGATGCACGTGGCGCGCGAGGCGTCGGTGGGCGTATCCTCGTCGAGCTGCCAGACGCTGGCGCCGTTGGCACAGACCGCGTAGTGCACGGCGGGATGGGCGAGAATGGGCTCAAAGATGCCCGACAGTGGACGTCCCGTGCAGGGAACAAACTCGATGCCACGACGTGCGAGCTCGTCGAGCATTGCCCAGGTGGCATCGCTCATCTGCTTATCGCTCGTCAGCAGCGTCCCATCCATATCGGAAAACACAATCATTCGTTGCGATCCTTTCTACTGGCATAAAAAGCGTGGCCGAGGGCTTGGGTCCCTGACCACGCTCGAGTTCTATAACGGTCCGCGTCCTAGCGGTCGGCGAGCGGCTTGTACTCCAGCGGCTCGATAACCGGACGGTAGGCGGGCCGGATGATGCGGTGCGCGCAGAAGAGCTCTTCCATGCGGTGCGCCGACCAGCCTGCCATGCGGGCGACGGCGAACAGCGGCGTAAAGAGCGTCTCGGGTACGCCGAGCATCTTGTAGATAAAGCCCGTGTACAGGTCAATATTGGCGCAGATGGGCTTGGTCATGCCATGGTCGCGCATGACCTGGGGCGCCAGGCGCTCGATGCGCTCGATGAGTGCGAACTCTTCGCCCAAGTCCTTCTTGGCTGCCAGTGAGCGCGCGTAACGGCGGCAGACCTCGGCGCGCGGGTCGCTCAGCGTATAGACGGCGTGGCCCATGCCGTAGATGAGGCCGGTGCCGTCGAAGGCCTGCTTGTCGAGGATCTTGCCCAGGTAGGCCGCGACCTCGTCCTCGTCCTCCCAGTTGGAAACATGCGCGCGGATGTCCTCGTGCATAGACACGACCTTGGCATTGGCACCGCCGTGGCGCGGGCCCTTGAGCGAGCCGATAGCCGCGGCGTAGGCGGAATACGGGTCGGTGGCCGAAGACGACAGCACGCGGCAAGCGAAGGTGGAGTTGTTGCCGCCGCCGTGCTCGGCATGCAGCATGAGCATAACGTCGAGCAGCATCGCCTCATCGCGGGTGAACGCCATGCCGCCGCGTAGGACCTGCAGAATGGTCTCGGCGGTGGAGAGGCCGGGCGTGGGGTGCGGCACGTGAACCTCGGAGCCGCGAAGCTTGGCGATCGAGGCCATGTGGGCGAAGGCGGCGATGCGCGGGAGACGTGCGAGCATGGAAATGGCGACGTCGATTTCGTGCTCGGGCGTGATCACGTCTGGTTCGGCATCGAAGGCGTAGAGCAGCAGCACGGCGCGCTGGAGCACGTTCATGATGCTCGACGACACCGTGGTCATAGGGAACTCTTTGACGTATTCGTCGCTCAGATGTCTAAAGGCGCCCAGGCGCTCGCAAAAGCCGTCGAGCTCTTCCTTGTTGGGCAGCGAACCCGTGATAAGCAGATAGGCGACTTCCTCGTAGCCGTAGCGATTCTCGGCCTGGGCATTGTTGACCAGATCCTCGATGCTGTAGCCGCGAAGCGTGAGCTTGCCCTGATCGGGCACGACCTTTCCGTCGACCTTGTTGTAGCCGTGCACATCCGAGATGCGAGTGAGGCCCGCGACCACGCCCGAGCCGTCGGCATTGCGCAGGCCGCGCTTGACATTGTGCTCGACAAACAGGTCCTCGTCGTACGGGGCGGTCGGCAGGCCGTGGTAGAGGTTTTCGCTTTCGGGCGAAATCTGACGGCTCGCCTCGTAATCCAGAACCAGGCGGCTCAGGTGATCGTCGAAGCGGTAGTAGATTTTCTTGGCGTCGTAGGCCATGCGCGCTCCTCTCCGGGCCGCATCGGGGTGACTTGCATGGGCATGCGCGCGTCAGGCTATCCCCAGCGGCTTGTTCGCTACAGGCGGTACATAAAGTTAAAGACGTCCTCGCGCTGGATGGACACGTTGACGCCCGAAAGCTCGCCGGCCTCGGCCAGCGCCTTCTGCAGCTCGGCGAAGTCGAGCTTGGACTCGGCGGTATCGGCCAGCATGGTCATGGTGAAGATGTCCTCGATAATGGACTGCGTGATGTCGCGGATGTCGACGTTGGCCTCGCCTAGGACACGGGTGACGCCGGCGACGATGCCGGGGCGGTTCTTGCCAAGGACGGTGATGACGATACGGGAGGACGAGATCTCGGCCATGGGAAACCCTTTCGCGTGATTGCGGCGCGCGCGGGGCGCTCCGCTACGGTACAGTGTTCATCATTGTACCTGTCTGTCGCAAAAAAGGCGCGCTCGCTGCGGCGTTACATGCCTGCAACATGAGCGTAAGGGGGAAGGCCGTACGGGGAAGAGCCGTCTGGCGCGTGTCCGGCTCGTGTTGGGTTGATTTCCGATCTCAGCCGAACACATTGAGCGGACAGGCCGTTCCCGCAGTCAGCCGAACGCCTCCGACGGCTGATTCCGAACTGGAAGCGGAGGGCATCCCCGCCCTTCGGTAGGGGATACCGCTCCGCGGCGCATGCCGCGGGCGGCGCCCCTATCGGACCACCGTGACCTCAGTTGGGATGGGCCCAGCACTGCCGCGTACTCGGTGAGCTAGAGCCAACTGTTCGTCTTCACGTCGCGTATGGCGATATTTCGGTCGTCCGGCTCGGTGATGCCGTAGCCGAACGCCTGGAGCGTCTCGATGGACTCCTGGATCCTCTGTTGGAACATGGAACCCGGATCGACCCTCGGCCCGAGGTGCCCGCGCCAAAGGCACGGCGTGGCGCGCAGCATGTTATGGATTTTGGAGATGGGCTCGATGTCGGCGTAGACGTTGAGCGTCGCCATGGCGTCCTTGTGGCCGAGGATCGATTGGAGCGCCTTGATATCGCCGCCTTGGCGGATCCACTGCGTTGCGAACGTGTGGCGAAGGCCGTGGAACGTGATCAGCTCGTCGTTGGTGCCCATGAGGCCGTTGGTCTCCGAGAACGTCTTGAACGCCCTGCGGATATAGCTTGTCGTCGCGAAGGTCGCGCCCGGCTCCGACAGGATGTAGCAGTCCCCGATCTCGACCGCCCCGGTAAGGCCGCGCAAGCGCAGCTTTCCGCAGTCGATCTCGTGGGTCTCCTTCAGGAAGGGGAGTAGGCCGACCGGGTCGATGGGGATACCCCTGGCGTCATGGGTCTTGGTGTCCTTGATGAACGAACCCATTCCCTTCGCGTACGCCACCGAGTGTCTGATCGAGATCAGGCCCGTCTCGAAATCCACATCGCACCACCGAAGGCCGCAGACCTCGCCGATTCGCATCCCCGTGTGCAGGGCGAGTACGACCGCCCTCTAATCCTCGGCGGACCAATCGAGTCCGAACTCCTTTCGGGCATCCTCTTCGCTCATGACTTCGAGAAGGTCTCCGGGTTGGCAACGAAGGGCGAGGCATAGCTGCTCGAGTGTGTTGAAGCGAATGCCGCGAATATGCCCTTTTTTAATACGGGACAGGTTCACGGGCGTGGTTCCAATCCTTTCGGCAAGTTCGTTCGAGGAAATCTTTCGCTCGGCCATGATCTTGTCGAGGCGAACAATTACGGGCATGGCGTTTCCTTACGCAATCTCGTCGGAGTCGAGGTACAGCTCTCGGGCGTACAAGAAGAGCTGGGAAAGCATGAACAGGACGATGCCGAGAACCAGAGAGGTCCAATCGAATGATGAAGCGATCTCTTGGGCGCCGACGGCCCCCTCGCCGCCAAACATCGAAACGGAGGTTTTGAGTGAGCCGGCGTAGAGGCTGGTGGCAGCTTGAACAACGAAGAGAATGCCGAGCACCTTCAAGCATGTCGCAGACCCTTTCTTGAAGGGGTCTCCGCTCTTGATCGTCCACACGAGAACGGCGCTGAGGATGGTCGTAGCGATACCGATGACGGCAGGGACCAATGTCGAGATCGCAAGGGCTGGATACGCGGGGGAGTCTGCAATTACAGGGTTGTCGAGCACTTCGATTGCTGGCTTTAAGGAGAACGCCACTTGTGCGATGGCGGTGGCGCAAAGGGTCGCAGAGGCTATCGCACATGCGATGCGGAAGGAATGAAGCCGGGGAGTGCGATTGTCGGAACTCATAATAACCTCCGAAGAATTTAAAAAACTCAGGTTACTTTTTAACAGTTTATGTTAAATTGACTTTGCCGGCAAGTAATAAGGGCCGAGCATTTTGTTCGGCCCCTCTGTTCCGACTGGATGAGGTTAAGGTTGGCGATGAATATGCTCAAAATCTCGAAGGCGATCTTTAGGTCGCTTCTCTCCTCCAGGTCGCTCTGTGTTGTCGTTGTTGCGTTGATGGTTCTTTGTGCTCTGCCCGTCTTCAGGAGCGCGGCTGGCATCGACGGACGGGTCGAATACCTCGAGTCGGGAATAACCCGTGTTGAGCAGGAATTGTCAGCATCCTATGCGGATGCGCTTGTGAATGCGGGGGAGGACGGTGTCTATACCTCTTCATCAAGCATGCCCGCGCTTCTGTACCCTCTTGCCGCGGGACGTCTTATCTTGGCACCGCTCTCCCCTACTTCCGTTTCTGCAGATTTCGGATGGAGAGTACACCTATTATGACGGATCGAAGGAGTACTTGCTATGGGTCGCAACGGCCGTTGCCGTCTCGTTCCTTGCCGCGCGTCTTAACAAACGTGAAAAGCTCATCATCCAGGCACCGATGGGCGAGCTGGGTAGACTTGTTGCATCGAGCGTATGGGCGAGTGTTTTTGCAATGCTTGCCGTCCTCGCCATCAATCTTCCAGGGATAATCGCCGCGCTTGTGAAGAATGGCCCGGGCTCGCCGTTCTATCCGATAGGCTACATTCAATATGCGACTCCGGTTATCAAACCGGCTTGGCTGGTGTTCGCGCAGACGGCCATCTTGCAATTCTTGGTGGCAGCGTTCATCTCGCTTGTCGTTCACCTTGCCGTGAAGATTGCCAATAACCCTACGCTTGGAATCGTGTTCGTATGTGCCCTGATGGGGGTGACGATGGTTCCCAGGTATTACGGAAGATCCATCGCTTTACGTGAGTTCGCCCTGTTGAATCCCCTTACGTATGCGAACACTGAGTTGACCGTCGGCGCCTATAGCCCGTACCCGACAACGCAGATAGTGAATCTGCCTGGACTTTGCTTCGAGTGTGGCGCGATTGCCCTCGTATGCGCAATCGGGATCGAGGTGCTGGCAATTAGCCTGCTTTGCGTTGCTGGAAAGAGCGGCTGCGCGTGCCCGATATCCCCGATTTGTCTTGAGAGAGGTTCCTTCACTGCATCGAGAACGGCAACTCGTTCGAGCGCTTGTGCCTCCGCCGTTGCATACGTAAGAACGATGGGGAAACTGCTCCTGCGTTCTCCTACCCTCGCCGTATGCGCGATTGCAATGTCGACGACGATGCTGGCCCCGGCTCTGGTCGAGATGTTTCCTGACGCTGATAACGTTTCCGCTGTTCGGTATAGGGATGGGGAGCTCCGTTCAATAGATCGGTATCTAGAGCAGAACGCTGCGAATATGGACGTCGAGGGCAAAGCGGCCCTGGAAGACATGCGGGATGCTCTTTCGGGTTTCGTGTACGCGCCTATGCCTGCGGAGGGGTTTCGAAGCCTTGCGACGTACGAGCGCGCTCGAGGTGAGCTGGGCGCGGCAGATGCGACTCTCCTGCAATCGATCGGAATCGAGCCGGAGACTCCTTCTCGTGCGGAGGCGCGCGCCCGTCTGCTTGAGTCGATCGCGAGCTTGCCGGACCCCAAGGTTTACGAGTTAAGTACGAAGATGCCCCCATTAATTCTCCTTTCGTATCTCCAGGCAGCGCTTCCCTCCTTATTTTTGCTGTTGCCCGTGGTTGTCACATCGCTCGCGTGCACCCACCTGCAGTGTCGTTCCCTTCTGGTTCTCCAGATCCCCGCAACAGCGCATGTGCGTTTTCTGACGGCTGTTGCGCTGGCTCTCCTGCTTGGCTTGGTGCTGCTTTTGGTGTCGATGGTTCCCGCTGTCGTTGTGTCCGTGATTAAGAACGGTGCGGGTGGATCGGAGTATCCCGTCGCTCTCATTCGGGCGGGAGCTTCGACAACGTCCACGGTGGGGGAGGCGGTGTTGTGCAGTATTCCGTTGCTGGTCATGGCATACGGCGTGATTTCCGTCGTCGCTGCGTTGACAGCAGCGATGAGCCGCAACCCCGTTGTCACCGGAATGGTTTGCGCGGTTCTCTTGGTGTTGGGTTCGTTGAGCGCTCATGTTGAAAGCGTGGGCATGGGCGTCGCGCTGCTGGCTCCATTCGCCTCGTTTGATTCCGCTTCCCAGGTGGGGACGATTGGGTTCCTTGGGCGAGGGACGAACGCGATGCCTTTTGGAGAGGTCGTCGGCGCATCGGGCGCTCTGCTGGTGGTCTTGGGCGCCGTATCTCCGTTGATGGTGCGCCTGAGTGTTCCAAAGATCGAAAGGGGATGATCTCGATGATTGACCTTCAAACGCTGACGATCTCTTATGGAAAGAAGGTGCTCGTAGATTCGGTGAACGCTGAGTTTGCCCCGGGTACGGTCTACGGTCTCGTCGCTCCGAACGGGCATGGAAAGACGACGTTGCTGCGTGCGATGGCAGGTTTGCCGGGTCCTCGCGTGGACGGGAGCATCGTTCTGGATGAGGTGCAGGGTACGGGTGCGAGAGAGGTCCGTTCTATGATCTTCTATGCACCTGGTGAGGGGACGCTGCTGTATCCCGGATTGCGTGCGGAAGATCACCTCAAGATGGTTTGCGATATGTGGCCGCATGCTCGCGATATCGAAGAGATAGTGGAACAAACGCAGATAGGCGAGTTCGCGAAGATGAGGATCCGCACTCTGAGCCAGGGCATGAAGCAGCAGCTTACCCTGGCGATTGCGTATGCGACGGGCGCGCGGTACCTTCTATTAGATGAGCCCATGAACGCGCTCGACCCCAGCAGGGTGGACTTGCATTCCGAGATTCTCAGGAAGCTGGCCGATTCTGGTACGTGCATCATCATGTCATCCCACATCTTGGATTCGGTCGATAGGCTGTGCGATGAGATTCTGTTTTTGAAGGATGGGAGGCTCATTAGGAGCATTCCGCAAGATGATGCTGCGCCGAAGTCTCCTGGATCCCATTTCGCAAAGCCTGCCGGACGCGCCGAGGGTGCGCTAAGCACGTATCGGCGACTCTACGAAAAGGGCGGGTAGAAATGCAAGTTAAAAATCTATGTGGCCAATGTGATACCGTTGAACCCGCATATCGATACCGCTCAGCCATTCGCCTCGCCCCCGTCGCACGTATCTTCATCCGGTCTGTTACTTTTAATCTAACAATTCTTTGAGGAACGTAGGTGCTTCTAAATGTACTGTCGACTTCTTCTCAAACTAATCCTAAGAGACAAGGCCGTATGGATTTGTACGCTCGTTCTCGCTGCAGCCTTTTCCGTCCCCATTGCGTTCAATTCACCCATCTACGGGCCCTTCTTTATGAAGCAGGGCATGCAGAGCTTTGTCGACGCATTCAATACGCGCGCGCCCCAGGCCAACGGCATAGACCTATCTCCAGAGCAGCAAGTCGACGCGGAGCTTGCAAGATACGCGAACGCCGCTCTTGCCGCTCAAACCGACGCCGCCTTTCTCGATTCTGCCGAGAGCTACTACGCGCTCATGGACGAAGGCTTCCAATCCGGATCCATCGTGGGAGACCGAGAGACCAATGACGCGGCGCTCGCATATTGCCGTGCCCTGAGCAGCTCCGGCATCACGGATATCCCGGCCTCCGCAAACGACCTGCCATTCCTTTCCTTCCTGCCTTACGCCATTGCCACGGCGCCGTCTTTCCTTCCCTTCATCCCCTTCCTTCTCTCGTCGATACTCCTGCTCGGGGCCACAAGGCCTGCGACCCTGGCGGCGAAGGCGCCCGTGCCCAAATTCCGGCGCCTTATCCAGATCGTGTTTTCGATAATCGTCGCGGGGACCGCGATGCTCCTCGCCGGCCTCGCACCCGGGGGCATTTACGCCTTGGTCCTAAACGGCTTCGGGCAAATTGGGTACCCGATCGCCTTCTTCCATGACGGCGCGCTTACCACCACGACCGCGGGAAACGTCTTCACAGCCCTGCTTCTCGCGCTGCTTGCGGGCGGAACCTTGATATCCGTTTGCTCCGCCGTCCTATCGACCGCAACGAGGCGCGTCCTCGCGGGCCCCCTTACCTCCGCGCTGCTTGTCGCGGCCCCGGCATTCCCGTTACTGTCCGATTCGGCACTAGGGCATAATGCCGTGCTCGGGCTCCTGCCACTGCCCGTATTCTCGCCTATCGAGGCAACGGGTTACGTAGGATGCTTCCCGACAGAATTCATTGGCTCCGGTTCAGGCAGCGCATCGATGCTTGCCGTGGCCCTGGCATACGTCGCGGTCTTTTTTACGGTCGGCGCCGTTGCGACACGTTCCCCCAAACAGCCTGGACCCGCGAAAAAGCACCATGGGCTCGAGCTTCTGGACGCGAGCGTGGGATACGGAAGCACGACGATACTTTCAATCGGGTCGCTTTTCCTGAGCCCGGGAACGGCGGCGGGCCTCGTTGCTCCCAACGGCTCGGGGAAAACCACCCTTCTTGAAGCGCTGTCGGGCCAATTTCCCACCCGCATCCGCTCGGGAAGCCTGGCGGCAGACGGAATCTGCCAACGTCGATCAGCCGAATTTGCAGAACTCGTCTACCTGAGCTCTTCAGGCGGCACGGATCTCTATCCCACGCTATCGGCCATCGAGCACCTTGCTTTCGTTAGGGAGGCGTGGAAATCGGCCGCCGACATCGACTCGCTCTGCGACTCCCTCGGAATCTCCCCATATCTCGACAAGCCGACCCGTAAACTCTCGACAGGAATGAAGCAGCAGGTAAAGCTTGCCATGGCGATAGCGACCGATTGCCCGTACCTCATCCTCGATGAACCGCTGAACGGCCTCGATCCGGGAAAACGGAAAACCTCCTGCGACGCGATGCGCAGCGAAGTGGCGCGGGGACGCAGCGTGCTCATTTCAAGCCATCTACTCGACGACCTGGCAGACCTCACCAACTCGTTCTACTTCATCGAAGCCGGCACGCTCGTGGAAAAGATCAAGTCGTCCTCGCAGACGCTCAAGCAGGAATACCTCGATACATACGAGCGAGGTGAATGACATGAAACTATTTGAACAGCTGAAGTCCAATGCGTCGCGCATGGCTGTCTACGCCATCCTCGTGGCAACGGCTTTATGCGGAATCGCGGCACCCGTCTATGCGCTCAACGGGGAGAAAGGCGATGTCGAACCCGCGTACATGGCTTCGACGGTTAAGGACCGGTACAAAGCCTTCTCTGGAGACACGTTTTACGTAGCAGAGTACGACACGACCTACCATCAGCTTCGCTACAACAAGGGCTACGACTATCTAGGCGCAGAGGCAATCAGCTATACGTCGGGTTGGTACCGCTCCAACTATGGACACATAACCCAGTTCAAGTGTAACTACCGTGTGTACAACTAAAGCAACCGGCCGGGACGAGGGGTGACGCAAAAGCGTCGCCCCTCGTTTTTAACCATGTCAACTGAACCTAGTTCAGTTTGGTTGATTTCCGATCTCAGCCGAACACATTGAGCGGAAAGGCCGTTCCCGCAGTCAGTCGAACGTCCCCGGGGCCCTTCTCAGGCCCCGGGGACGGCATTTTCCCAGTTGAAGGAACGGTGGAGATGTGTTTCGATGGGTCAGATTCGTGTCGTTCCGAAAAGACCGTGAACCTTTTGTGGGACACGCGGTGCCGTGGTACCATAGCCGAGTTTGTTGTCTTGGTCGGAAACCAAGACGCCTTATGCGCTGATCGGTAACCAGCGCCTGACCAATAAGGAGTCCTACCATGAAGCAGGGTATCCATCCCCAGTATGTCGAGTGCACGGTGACGTGCTCCTGCGGCAACACCTTCAAGACGCACGCTACCGTGTCCGAGATGAAGGTTGAGCTTTGCAACGAGTGCCACCCGTTCTACACCGGCCAGCAGAAGTTCGTCGACACCGGTGGACGCGTCCAGCGCTTCGCCGACAAGTTCGGTGGCGCCGCTGCCGCCCAGCTCAAGAAGGCCGAGGAGGCCAAGGCTGCCAAGGCTGCCAAGGCTGCTGAGGCCGAGGCCGCTCGCAAGGCCGCCGCTGAGGCTAAGGCTGCCGAGAAGGCCAAGCGTGCTGCTAAGTTTGCCGAGGAGGCTGCCAAGCAGGCCGCCGAGGCTCCCGCAGAGGCTCCCGTCGAGGAGGCCGCTGCCGAGGCCGAGACCACCGAGGCTGCTGAGTAAATAGCTCGCCGCGGAATCACTCGCATTCATGGCATGAGGGCCGTGCATCCATTTGGGTGCGCGGCCCTTTTCTTTTTATTGGTGCAAACCAACCTGTCCCCATTGCACCAGATTGGTGCGAAGGGGACAGGTTGGTTTGCACCAAATGACAGAGAGACGGCGTTTGCCCAGATAAAACCTGCCAAAACAAACCTGTCCCCTTTTGGCAGGTTGGTCGTAGTTATTACGTGGCGGTTGAGGTCGACCGTATAGGCCGCGCCTTGTTTGGCTAAAGTACAATCATCTGTGTTTAACTCGCCCGCAGCTGCACGGCGTGGGCGATGGCCAAAAAGGAAAACCACATGGGATTCATGTCAAAGCTGCTGTCCTTTGGATCCGATAAGGACCTTAAGCGCTACTACAAGATCGTCGACCAGATCAACGGTCTTGAGCCCCAGTTTGAGAAGATGACCGAGGAGGAGCTCCGCGGCCAGACCGATAAGTTCCGCGAGCGTTACGCCAACGGCGAGTCGCTCGACGACATGCTCCCCGAGGCCTTTGCCACCGTGCGTGAGGCTTCCAAGCGCACCATGGGTATGCGCCACTTTGACGTGCAGCTCATTGGCGCCATGGCACTGCACGAGGGCCACATCGCCGAGATGAAGACTGGCGAAGGTAAGACCCTCGTCTCCACGTTGGCCGGCTATCTCAACGCTATTGCCGGCAAGGGCGTGCACGTCGTTACTGTCAATGATTACCTTGCCAAGCGTGACTCCGAGTGGATGGGCCGCATCTATAAGTACCTGGGTATGACCGTCGGTCTGCTCCAGAACAACATGCCGCTCGAGCTCAAGCGCCCGGCCTACCAGGCCGACGTCACCTACGGCACCAACTCCGAGTTCGGCTTTGATTACCTGCGCGACAACATGGTTACCCGTCCCGAGCAGCGCGTGCAGCGCGGCCACAACTACGCCATCGTCGACGAGGTTGACTCCATCCTGATCGATGAGGCCCGCACCCCGCTGATCATCTCGGGCGCTGGCACCAAGTCCGCCAGTACCTACAAGGACTTCGCGCGTGCCGTGCGTGGCCTTGAGCGCGGCGAGGACGTGTCGCACGACATGCTCACCGCCACCGAGGACGTTGAACCCACGGGCGACTACGTCATGGACGAGGCCAAGCACACCATTGCCGCCACCGAGCGCGGCCTTAAGAAAATCGAGCGCCGCCTGGGTATCGATGACATCTATGCCGATCTCTCCGGCCAGCTGGTCAACCACCTGCAGCAGGCGCTGAAGGCCCAGTACATGTTCCACCGTGATAAGCAGTACGTGGTCACCAACGGCGAGGTCAAGATCGTCGACGAGTTCACAGGCCGCATTATGGAAGGCCGCCGCTATTCTGAGGGCCTGCACCAGGCCATCGAGGCCAAAGAGGGCGTGCTCGTACGCGAGGAGAACCAGACCCTGGCCACCATCACCCTGCAGAACTACTTCCGTCTGTATGACAAGCTCTCCGGCATGACCGGCACGGCACTTACCGAGGATGCCGAGTTCCGCGAGATCTACAAGCTGCCCGTCGAGGTCATCCCCTCCAACAAGCCCGTGCAGCGCGTGGACCACGAGGACCTGGTGTACCGCACCATTCAGGCCAAGTACAACGCCGTCGCCGACGATGTCGAGCAGCGTCACGCCAAGGGCCAGCCGGTCCTGGTGGGCACCGTCTCCATCGAGAGCTCCGAGAAGCTGTCCGCCGCCCTTACCAAGCGCGGCATCGCGCACGAGGTCCTCAACGCCAAGCACCATGAGCGCGAGGCCCACATCGTGGCCCAGGCCGGACGCTACGGCGCCGTGACCATCGCCACCAACATGGCCGGTCGTGGTACCGACATCCTGCTGGGCGGCAACCCCGACGAGCTGGTGCGCGAGCGCCTGGAGTACGAGGGCCTGACCATGGAGGATGTGACGCCCGAGCAACTCGAACAGTTTAACGCCGAGGCCAAGGAGACCTGCAAGGCCGAGCGCGAGCGCGTGCTTGCCGCCGGCGGTCTGACCGTTATTGGCACCGAGCGCCATGAGTCCCGCCGTATCGACAACCAGCTGCGCGGCCGTTCCGGCCGTCAGGGCGACCCGGGCGAGACCCAGTTCTACCTGTCGCTCGAGGATGACCTCATGCGCCTGTTTGGCGGCGACAAGATGGACCGCGTCTCCAAGATGATGGTCACGGCCGACATGGGCGACGACATGCCCATCCAGCACAAGATCATCTCCAAGGCCGTCGAGAGTGCCCAGCATAAGGTCGAGAGCATTAACTTCTCCATGCGTAAGAGCGTTCTTGAGTACGACGACGTCATGAACAAGCAGCGCCAGGTCATTTACGCCGAGCGCAACAAGATTCTGGACGGCAAGGACCTGACCGACCACATCACCGAGGTCATGCACGACACGGTGTACCGCTGCGTGCAGGAGTTCTGCACCAAGGACAGCCATGAGGGCGAGCGCGACCTGGAGGGCCTGCGCAAGTGGGTTGTGGAGCTCACCGGCCACATCGATACGCCGAAGTTCCCCGACGAGGATTATGAGGCCCTGGCTGCCGATGTCCTGGCTTACGTAGAGAAGTGCTACAACATGAAGGCCGAGCGCTTGGGCGAGGACCTGATGCGCGAACTCAACACCCAGGTCATGCTGCGCGTCATCGATACCCGCTGGATGAACTACCTGCAGGAGATGGACTACCTCAAGACCGGCATCGGCCTGCGCGGCTTTGGCCAGCGCGACCCGCTGGTCGAGTACAAGACCGAGGCCTACGGCGCGTTCCAGATGCTCGTCGACACCATGTACGAGGATTACCTGCGTACGGTTCTGCGCATCGAGATCAAGGCTGCCCCGCGTGCCGTGGAGCACAAGGAGGAGCCCGCGCTCGAGGGTGCGCGCTTCTCCGGTCCTGCCGAGGTCGATGGTGACAACGGCGACTCGGTGCTGCGCAAGCAGGCGCAGGTGCAGGCCCGCACGGCTGTCCAGGGTGGTCCGGCTGCCGTCAACAACGGTGGCAAGGTGACCACCTATCGCAAGTCCGAGAGCGACGATCCGTACGTCAACGTGGGCCGCAACGACCCGTGCCCCTGCGGTAGCGGCAAGAAGTTTAAGTACTGCCACGGCAGGAATCGTTAATGGCTGAGGCTTTAGAGGTAACGCCCGCCGAGCTGGACGCGTTTGCGGACCGGCTCGGCGAGGTCGAGTCGTATCTCCACTTGGACGAGAAGCGTACCCGCGTGACCGAGCTCGAGGCCAAAAGTGTTGCCCCTGGCTTTTGGGATGACGCCGACGCCGCCCGTGCCACCATGGAGGAGATCGCTCGCACCAAGGAAGATATCGCTGCCGTGGACACCGCGCGCGGCGAGCTTTCCGATGCCCGCGCCGCGCTGGAGCTTGCCGAGGAGATGGGGGATGACCCCGACGCCGCCGCCCTTCGCGAGGAGGCTACGGCCACGGCTGAGCGCCTGGCCCGTGCCATCGATGAGCTTGAGCTTTCGAGCTGGTTTACCGGTGAGTTCGATCACGGCGATGCTATTGTGACCATCAAGCCCGGACAGGGTGGTCTGGAGGCCCAGGACTGGACCTTCATGCTCTTTAAGATGTACATGAAGTACTGCCAGCGTCGCGGCTGGAAGGTCACCATCAACGACTGTCCCGCGGCCGAGGTCATCGGCATCGACCGCGCGACCTTTACCGTCGAGGGCAAGGACGCATTTGGCATGCTGCGCGCCGAGGCCGGTGTCCACCGCTTGGTTCGCATTAGCCCCACCGACGACAAGAAGCGCCGCCAGACCACGTTTGCCGGCGTCGAGGTCATCCCCGTGCTACCCGATGATATCGACATCGAAATCAGTCCCGATGACATCCGCGTGGACGTGTACCACGCGAGCGGCCCGGGCGGTCAGGGCGTCAACACCACCGACTCCGCCGTGCGCGTGACGCATTTCCCGAGCGGCATTGTGGTTACCTGCCAAAATGAGCGCAGCCAGATCCAGAACAAGGCCGCGTGCATGCAGATCCTCAAGGCTCGCCTGTACGAGATTGAGCTCGAAAAGCGCGCCGAGGCCCTGGATGAGATTCGCGGACCCAAGACCACGATTGGTTTTGGCAACCAGATTCGCAGCTACGTGCTCTACCCGTACCAGATGGTCAAGGATCTGCGCTCGGGTGTGGAGACCAGCAATGTCGAGGCCGTTCTTGACGATGGCGACCTGGACCCGTTTGTTATTGGCTACCATCGCTGGGCCACCGGCAACGCTGACGCGGAGACCCCGTCTGCTTAAACCGCCCGGGTTTATGTGGAAATGGATTAAAACCCTCCGAGCGGTGTGGTTTTGTATCCAGAGTAAACCCTGCGCAGGGGTGGTTTTTGTCCGGCGAATCGGTAGAATCGAATACAAGAAGAAGTTCAAAGCGCATCCGATGGGGTGCGCTTTTTTGAGGGAGGCAGCATGGCATACCGTCTGGACATCAAGCGCATTCTTTCGATGAACTTCTTTCACGACCTGCCCCAGATTGTGTTGGGGTGCGCTCTGGCCGCTATTGCGACCGACCTGTTTTTGATTCCCAACGGCCTTGCTGCCGGTGGCGTTACGGGCCTTGCCACCATTATCCAGGCGGTCGGTGCATCGCGCGGCCTATCGCTTCCCGTTGGTATTCAGACGATCGTGATGAACGCCTTGCTGTTGTTGGTCGTTATGCGCGAGGGCGGCATGTTCTACGTGGTGCAGACCGCGACGGGCTTTGTGCTGCTGGGCTTCTTTACCGATCTGTTCGCCCCGTTTGTAGCACCTCTGGCGGATGCGGACCTGATGCTCCCTGCCATGTGGGGCGGCATTATTACGGGCATCGGTTACGGCATGGTGTTGCGCGCCGGCGCCAACACCGGCGGCTCGGACACGATTGGCCAAATCATCTCGCGTAACACCTCGCTGCCGGTGGGCTCGACCGTCATGGCGATCGATGTTGCCGTGTGTGCGCTGTCGGCTCCGGTCTTTTCAATCGAAAACGCACTGTATGCAGGCCTTTCGATGGTCATTAGCGGCTACGTGATCGATGCCGTGGTCGATGGTGGCAACAAGCGCCGTATGGTACTCATCATCTCGGACAAGTTCCCTGATATCGCTGCCGATATCATGTATGGTCTGGGTCGTGGTTGTACCAAGTTTAAGGCGACTGGCATGTATTCGGGTGCCGAGAAGCCGGTGATTATGGTCATCGTGAGCCGTCGAGAGCTCAATACCCTCAAGACGATCGTGCGCGAGCGCGATCCTCACGCCATTGTGACGGTCGCTGACGTTACGGAAGCCTTCGGCGAGGGATTCAAGGACATTAGCGCGTAGGGTCGATCGCGTTCCATCCAAAAGACGTTCACATTGATAAACCGTTTCATCAGCGGTTCTGCCTGCTAAATTGTTCAAATAATGATAAAAACTCTGGTAAAGCCATCAGTTTCCAGCATAATGAATGACGTACGTGCATTGCGGCTGTGTTGGGATTACCTTCGGTGCCGTGCGCATTTTGTCTAATGAGGATGAAAGGAAGGCACAATGAGCGACGAAGAGCTCAAAAAGGTTGCCAACGAGGTAAGGAAGGGCATCGTCACCGGCGTGCACGCTGCCAAGTCCGGCCATCCGGGCGGTTCGCTCGGCGCTGCCGACATCATGACCTATCTGTACTTTGAGGAAATGAACGTCGACCCTGCCGACCCCCGCAAGGCCGACCGCGACCGCTTCGTGCTTTCCAAGGGTCACTGCGCGCCTGGTCTGTACGCCGTGCTCGCCGAGCGCGGATTCTTCCCCAAGGAGGATCTCGAGACGCTGCGCCACATCGGCAGCCACCTGCAGGGCCATCCCAACATGAACGACACCCCGGGCGTCGACATGTCCACCGGCTCGCTCGGCCAGGGCATCTCCGCCGCCGTGGGCATGGCCGTTGCCGCCAAGCACTGGGGCGACGACTATCGCACCTACGCCCTGCTGGGCGATGGCGAGAGCGAGGAGGGCCAGGTCTGGGAGGCCGCCATGTTTGCCGGCAACCAGCAGCTCGACAACCTCTGCGTGATCGTCGACCATAACGGCCTGCAGATCGACGGCCCCGTCGAGGAGGTCAACGACCCCATGCCGCTCGCCGACAAGTTCCGCGCCTTCAAGTTCCATGTGGTGGAGCTCGCCGACGGCAACGACTTCGACCAGATCCGCGCTGCCTTTGCCGAGGCCCGCGCCACCAAGGGTCAGCCGACCGCCATTATCGCCGAGACCACGAAGGGCAAGGGCGTCTCCTTTATGGAGAACCAGGTGGGTTGGCACGGTAAGGCCCCCAACGATGAACAGTTTGAGCAGGCCATGGCAGAGCTCACGGCCGCCGGAGAGGAGCTCTAGGATGGCAGACGTCAAGAAAATCGCCACGCGCGTAAGCTACGGCGAGGCCCTCGTCGAGCTCGCCAACGAGCACGATGACTTTGTGGTCCTCGACGCCGACCTGGCCGCCGCCACGCAGACCGGCAAGTTTAAGGCCGCCTGCCCCGACCGCTTCTTCGATGTGGGCATCGCCGAGAGCAACCTGATGGGTGTTGCCGCCGGTATCGCAACCACCGGCCGCGTCGCCTTCGCGAGCAGCTTTGCCATGTTTGCCGCCGGCCGCGCCTTTGAGCAGGTCCGCAACTCCATCGGCTATCCGCACCTTAACGTTAAGATCGGTGCCACGCACGCCGGTATCTCGGTGGGCGAGGAC
>CABUJH010000026.1 GCA_902491895.1 uncultured Collinsella sp.
GCCTTGATGAGCCCTTGCCCTTCTCCTGGGAATTATGATCGGGCATCAATCTGCTGAGTGGCCCGAATCCCAGGAGGGGACTCTATATGCAAAAGGAATACCTGTCCGCCGCGGCGGAGGTGCTCAGCGACCAGGGCGTCGATGAGAACCTCGGCCTGAGCAACGACGAGGCGTCGTCGCGCCTCGCCAAGACAGGCCCTAACAAGCTCGAGGAAGCCGAGAAGACGCCGTTGTGGAAGCGCTTCTTTGAGCAGATGGCCGACCCCATGGTCATCATGCTGATCGTTGCCGCCGTCATCAGCGCGCTCACGGGCATGGTCAAGGGCGAGGCGGACTTTGCCGACGTCGCCATCATCATGTTCGTCGTTATCGTCAACTCGGTACTGGGCGTGGTCCAGGAAGCCAAGAGCGAAGAGGCCCTCGAGGCCCTGCAGGAGATGAGCGCGGCGCAGTCCAAGGTGCTGCGCGACGGCAAGCTCGTGCACCTGCCGAGCGCCGAGCTCGTGCCCGGCGATGTGATCATGCTCGAGGCGGGCGACTCCGTCCCGGCCGACTGCCGTGTGCTCGAGAGCGCCACGATGAAGATCGAGGAGGCCGCCCTTACCGGCGAGTCCGTGCCCGTCGAGAAGCATGCCAACGTCATTGAGCTCGCCGCCGGCACCGACGACGTGCCGCTCGGCGACCGCAAGAACATGTGCTACATGGGTTCCACCGTGGTATACGGCCGCGGTCGCGCCGTCGTGGTCGGCACCGGTATGAGCACCGAGATGGGCAAGATCGCCGGCGCCCTGGCCGAGGCCAAGGAAGAGCTCACGCCGCTGCAGGTGAAGCTCGCCGAGCTCAGCCGCATCCTCACCATCATGGTTATCGTCATCTGCGTCGTCATCTTTGGCGTCGACATCATCCGCCACGGCGTGGGCAACGTTCTCACCGATCCGACCGCGCTGCTCGACACCTTTATGGTCGCTGTCTCGCTTGCCGTCGCCGCCATCCCCGAGGGCCTGGTTGCCGTCGTGACCATCGTGCTGTCGCTCGGCGTGACCAAGATGGCCAAGCGTCAGGCGATTATCCGCAAGCTCTCTGCCGTCGAGACCCTTGGCTGCACGCAGACCATCTGCTCCGACAAGACCGGTACCCTCACCCAGAACAAGATGACCGTCGTCAAGCACGAGCTCGCTGCGCCTAAGGAGAAGTTCCTGGCCGGCATGGCTCTGTGCTCCGACGCCCAGTGGGACGAGGAGCTGGGCGAGGCCGTGGGTGAGCCGACCGAGTGTGCGCTCGTCAACGATGCCGGCAAGGCGGGGCTCACTGGCCTGACTGCCGAGCATCCGCGCGTGGGCGAGGCCCCGTTTGACTCGGGCCGCAAGATGATGTCCGTGGTCGTCGAGACCCTGGACGGCGAGTATGAGCAGTACACCAAGGGCGCGCCCGACGTGGTGATCGGCCTGTGCACCCATATCTACGAGGGCGACAAGGTCGTTCCGCTGACCGAGGAGCGTCGCGCCGAGCTCGTGGCCGCCAACAAGGCCATGGCCGACGAGGCCCTGCGCGTGCTGGCGCTGGCAAGCCGCACCTACACCGAGGTCCCGGCCGACTGCAGCCCCGCTGCGCTCGAGCACGACCTGGTCTTCTGCGGCCTGTCCGGCATGATTGACCCGGTCCGCCCCGAGGTCGCCGACGCCATCCGCGAGGCCCACGATGCCGGTATCCGCACCGTCATGATTACGGGCGACCACATCGACACCGCCGTGGCCATCGCCAAGCAGCTGGGTATCGTCACCGATCGCAGCCAGGCCATCACGGGCGCCGACCTCGACCGCATGAGCGACGAGGAACTCGACGCGCACATCGAGGACTACGGCGTGTACGCCCGCGTTCAGCCCGAGCACAAGACCCGCATCGTCGAGGCTTGGAAGTCGCGCGACCAGATCGTGGCCATGACGGGCGACGGCGTCAACGACGCCCCGTCCATCAAGCGCGCCGACATCGGCGTTGGCATGGGCATCACCGGTACCGACGTCACCAAGAACGTCGCCGACATGGTGCTTGCCGATGACAACTTCGCCACCATCATCGGTGCCTGCGAAGAGGGCCGTCGCATCTACGACAACATCCGCAAGGTCATCCAGTTCCTGCTTTCGGCAAACCTTGCCGAGGTCTTCTCGGTGTTTATCGCCACGCTCATCGGCTTTACCATCTTCCAGCCGGTGCAGCTGCTGTGGGTGAACCTGGTTACCGACTGTTTCCCCGCGCTCGCGCTGGGCATGGAGGACGCCGAGGGCGACATTATGAAGCGCAAGCCGCGCAACGCTAAGGACGGTGTCTTCGCCGGACATATGGGTCTGGACTGCGTGGTCCAGGGTCTGATCATCACCGCGCTGGTGCTGGCGAGCTTCTTTGTGGGCGTGTACTTTGACATGGGCTACATTCACATCGCTGATATGATCGCCGGCAATGCCGACGAGGAAGGCGTGATGATGGCGTTCATCACGCTCAACATGGTCGAGATTTTCCACTGCTTCAATATGCGCAGCCGTCGTGCGTCGCTGTTCACCATGAAGAAGCAGAACAAGTGGCTGTGGGCTTCCGCTGCGCTGGCGCTGGTGCTGACGGTGATCGTGACCGTACAGCCGACGCTTGCCGAGATGTTCTTTGGCCCTGTGACGCTTGAGCTCAAGGGCGTTCTTGCCGCGCTGGGCCTGGCCTTCCTGATCATCCCGCTGATGGAGATCTACAAGGCGATCATGCGCGCTGTGGAGAAAGAGTAGCGTACTCGTCCGGGCCCGCCCCACGCCCTTTCTCCCTCACTGGTCCTCGCGCTTCGCGCTGCGGGATCGTTCGGGAGAAAGGGCTTCCGGGGCGGGCCCTGCGGTATCCTTGTTGGCTTTTCTCCCGTGCGGATGAAAAGGGCTGAGGGAAAGTTTGTGAGCTGGTCGGGCTTTGCCCGGCCAGCTCTTTTTGATTTAAAATACCTGCTCAGTTGTGATTTTGGCTGCTGGGAGGCGTTTGTGGCTAAGGCTAAGGCTAAAGCGAAGAAAAAGACGACGGGGGCGCGGGCTAAGCGCGATCGTCGTCGGAAGCTTGCGACCGAGGCCCCCGCGTCTGCCGAGGAGTTGTTGGCGAGCGTACCGGGGCTCGATGCGCTGCAGGATGTCCCGGCGTTTGATGATCTGCCGGTCGATGAAGCCCAGCAGACTGCCTTTGATGATTTCTGCGCACATGCCGAGGAGCCCGAGCAGATGCGGCTGGGTGCCGTTATTCGCCTGGATCGCGGGTTTCCGCTGGTGGCGACTGCCGACGATACCTTCCGCGCCGAGCATGCCGTGGGGTTTGCCAAGTCGCGCGGCGAGGACGAGGTCCTGCTGCCTGCCGTGGGCGACCGTGTGGCGGTGCGCCGCGCTCCCGGGCACGATATGGGCGTGATTGAGTGCGTGCTGCCGCGCCGTACGAGCTTTGAGCGTTGGCGCGGCCGTGCCCGTGGAGAGCGCCAGGTGCTCTGCTCCAACGTGGATAGCGTGCTAATCGTGCAGGCGCTCGGTGCCGGTGAGGTGCTGCTCGACCGCGTGGCGCGCTCGCTGGTGTTGGCGCTTGACTGCGATGCCGAGCCGGTGGTGGTGCTTACCAAAGCTGACCGCTGCGATGCCGAGGAGCTCGAGCGCGATCTGGACCGCGTGCGCCGCCTGGTGGGTCCGGACGTGCGCGTGATCGTGACGTCCTCTGCCGAGGGCCGCGGCCTGGACGAGGTCCGTGCCTGCGTGCCTGCCGGGAGCTGCGCCATGATTCTGGGCGAGTCGGGTGCCGGCAAGTCGACGCTGCTCAATGCACTGCTGGGCCACGATACGTTGGCGACCGGCGGTGTGCGCGAACGCGACGACCAGGGCCGTCACACTACCGTCGCGCGCGTGATGGTGGCGCTGCCGGGCGACGCCGGCGTGATCGCCGATGCCCCGGGCCTGCGCAGTCTACCGCTCGTGGGTCACGAGCGGGGTCTGGCGCGCGCCTTCCCCGAGATTGTCGAGGCATCGCGCGCGTGCCGGTTTGGCGATTGCACACATACCCATGAGCCGGGCTGCGCCGTTCGCGAGGCCGAGGACGCCGGGCAGATCGACAGCCTGCGGCTGGAAACGTTCCAAAACCTGGCGTCATCCATGCGCGTGAGCGCTCAAATACTCGATCCCGATGTTCATCTGTAATTGATTTTTCCTATGACAGCCGTCTCCCAACTGTTCGGGAGACGGCTTTTTTGCTGCGGAAAAGTCTCGAAACATGCAGTTTGCTGACGTGCTGACCAAAACCTTGCCATGAGCTTGACGGGCTGGTCAGCTTTTGGTCGGCGATTGGTTTGACATCGAAAACCAAGATCGCGATTGCGCCGCTTTGCACTCTGACCGCCCAGACAATGGTGGTACGGGCATTCGCCCGGCACTGCCATGAGAGGAGCGGCCGTGAACAAGAGCAAGCGCATCGCCATCAGTCTGGTCGCGGGCGTGCTCGCTGCGCTGCTCTGCATGGCTTACGGCTCGTCGATCCGCTCACGAGCCGAACAGGTCCAGGCTGAGACCTTGGCCAAGTACGGTGGCGATCACGTCGAGGTATGCGTCGCGGCGCGCGATATCGATGTGGGCGAGACCCTCGATGAGACCAATGTCATAACCCAGGAATGGCTGACGAGCCTGCTGCCGCGTGACGCGGCGACCGAGCTGCGCCAGGTGCGCGGCGACGTGACGACTTCGCGTATTCCCAAAAACGCCGTGATCTGCAATGTCTACACCAAGGCCGAGAGCCGCAAGCTCGAGGTGCCTAAGGGCAAGGTCGCCGTTTCGGTGGCGGTCGATGCCGAGCACTCGGTCGGCGGTGCTACGGGCGTGGGCAGCTACGTGGATGTGTATGTGCAAAAAGACGGCGTAACCGATCGGCTGTGCGGCGCGTACGTGATCGATACCAGTGAGGATTCCGGTGCCACGCGCGAGGGCAAGATCGAATGGGTGACGCTGGCGGCTGACCCCGAAGACGTCAAGGAACTGCTGGGAGCCTCGGGCAAGGGAACGGTCAGCCTGACGATTCCCGCCACGGCGCGCGGCAAAAAGAGCGGAGGCGACGAGTGATGAAGGCGATCTGGCTTGCGTGCTGCGCGTGCGGCGATTACGGACTGTTGCAGCGGGAAGTCGAGGGCCGTGATGTGGGTGCACAGGTGCTTCGCGTGGGTGACCTGGACGGGCTGGTTTCCATGGCGCGGGCGTTTCCGTCACGCCGCGGGGCTGCCATCATCGCGGCGTCTCTGTTTGATACCGAAGATGTGCGCAAGACTGTTGCGCGCCTGACGGCCGAAGGCCGCGTGAGTCGCGTGGTCGTGTTGATAGAAGCGCTCGATCCGTCGGATATCGAGGGGCTGTTTCGCGCGGGGGCGACCGAGGTCATCGCTGCACACAGTATATGCGGCAACGGGCGCGCGGGCGAGGGAGCGGTTGATTCCGATCGGCGCATGACGATTGAGCCCGATGCTTTTGTTGATAGGGAACCCGGGGCGCCTCGCGCTACAAGAGGCCCGCGTGTTGATGATTATGGAAAAGCGGAAGCCGAGCATGGTCGGCGCCCCCGGAACCCTCTTGTATACGATGACGCTGGAGGGCCGGCGCAGCATGCTGGCGATTCCCCGGCTGTAGATATGGGATACGTGCACGGCGTGAATCTGGCGGATGAACTCGACGAAGTTGAGGGCCTTGCCGGGTGCGGCGAGTTGTCGCTGATGCAGCATGAGCAGATTGCACAGAACGAGCCTGCCTCGCAGACCGAACAAGCAGCCATGCCGGCTTGGACGCAGCACGTGGTTGCGGCGGGGGAGACGGGGACGCTGTCACCGACGCCCGCCCCGCCGCCTCCGATGCCGCCGGCAGACGCTGCCGCTTCGCCGCATCGAGCTCCGGTCATCTGCGCCATTTCGGGTTCGGGCGGTTGCGGCAAGTCGACGATCGTTGCCACCATGGCACACACATCGTCGCTGTTGGGCTTGCGTGCCGCCGTGCTCGACCTGGACCTGATGTTTGGAAACCTTTACGACTTGTTAGGCGTCGATGCTCCGCGCGATATGGCGGTACTTATCGAGCTGTCGGCGGCGGGCACGCTCACCGAGCCGGATATCGTAGCCACATCGATGCGCGTGGCACCGGGCGTTACGCTCTGGGGTCCCGTCGCGGCGCCCGAGCAAGCCGAGCTCATGGCACGTCCGGTGGAGCTACTGCTTGATGTTCTGCGTCGAGAATCCGACGTGGTCTTTATCGATACCTCGGTCTTTTGGGGCGACGCCGTGGCGGCTGCCGTGGCGGCGAGCGACCGTTGCCTGGTCGTTGGCGATGCGGCGGTGTCGTCCGCGGCATCGGCATCGCGCGTCATTGAACTGGCAGGTCGAGTAGGTGTGCCGCGCACGCGCATGAGCGCCGTGTTCAACCGGTTCGGTGCGCGCGGGGCAGACGAGGACGTCGCCATGCGCTTTGAGATTGCCTGTGCGTTGAGCTCCAAGATTCGTATCGCCGATGGCGGGCAGGATCTCGCCGCGCTCATGGCGTTTGGGCGCGCTGACGAGGCAGTGGGGCAGACCAGCGCTTTTGCGACTAGCGTGCGCGAGGCCACGCGCGAGATGCTCGTGGAACTGGGGTGCGCCGTCGGCCCTTGGAGCGATATGGTCGCCGACCGTGCAACGCGCACCGAACGCCCGCGTATCCGCCTTCCCTGGTCGCGCGAGGGTGATCAGCGATGAGCCTGCAAACGAGGATTAAGGCTGCCGGCGCTGCGGCGGCGGCAGCGCCTGTAGATGCGGGGCGTCGCCGCGCCGTGAAACGACGCACCAAGCGCGCCGTGATGGACCGCATGGGTTACGACGAAGTGGCGCGTATCAGCGCCTATATCGACCCGGCACTTGCCCGCTCGGAATTGCGTCCTGCGGTGGAGGCGGCGCTCAATGTTGAGGAGCCGACCGATCTCGCGACGCCCGAGCGCGAGACCATCATCGACGAGATTTTGGATGACGTGGTGGGCTTGGGGCCGTTGCAGCCGCTCATCGAGGACGACACCGTTACCGAGATCATGATCAACGGCTGCCGCTCGGCTTTCTTTGAACGCGGCGGCGTCTTGTACCCCATCGAGCATGCGTTTGAGGATGATGAGCAGATCCGTGTGCTTATCGACCGCATTATCTCGCCACTTGGCCGCCGCATCGACGAGCGCAGCCCCATCGTCAACGCCCGCCTCAAAACGGGCTATCGCGTCAACGCGGTGATTCCGCCTGTGGCGATTGACGGACCGATTCTCACCATCCGAAAGTTCTCGGACCGTATCTGCTCGCTGGACGAGCTCGTGGGGTTGGGATCGCTGCCGCTTTGGTATGCGCAGCTGCTGTCGTGTGCGGTGTCGCTGCGACAGGACCTGGCGGTTGCGGGAGGCACGGGATCTGGTAAGACCACCCTGCTCAACGCGTTGTCATGTGAGATTTCCACCGGCGAGCGCATCGTGACGATCGAGGACTCTGCCGAGCTCAAGTTTGCGCATCATCCGCACGTGGTGCGCCTAGAGGCGCGCGAGGCTTCAATTGAGGGCGAGGGCGCGGTGACGATCCGCGACCTGGTAACTAATGCCCTACGCATGCGCCCCGACCGCATCGTGGTGGGCGAGGTGCGCGGTGCCGAGTGCTGCGACATGTTGCAGGCCATGAACACGGGCCACGACGGGTCGCTCACCACACTTCATGCGGGTTCAGAACAGGAGACCGTGGTGCGTCTGACGTTGCTTGCACGTTATGGCATCGATCTGCCGAGCGAGCTCATCGAGGAGCAGATTGCCATGGCGCTCGACGGCATCGTGATGTCCGAGCGCCACGCCGATGGCAGGCGTTTCGTCTCCTCGTATTCGGGGGTGCGACGCGCCGCATCGGGTGGCGTAGAGCTCGAGCGCTATGTGACGTTCGATGCCGCCGAGCGCACCTGGACGCTTGACCGCGAGCCGCCGTTTATCGCAGAAGGCCTGCGGTCGGGGACGCTCACGCAAGAGGAGGTGGACGAATGGAGATCACTGTGCCCCTCGTCGTAGGGGGCTTGGCAGGGCTTTCTGTCGCGACGGCGTGCGGGGCGGAACCTCGTGTGCCGCAGGTACCGCCGGCGGAGCTGGCACGTCAGGCGCTCGAGACGGTGGCAGAGAAGCTGCCGCGTGAGCTGGTGGAAAACGATCTGCTGAAAAAGATCGCCCGTTCGTGGGCATCGCTGGCTCCGGCGCATCGCCTTGGCCTCGTGATCGAAGATGCTTCGGGACGTTTGGCGTTTCTGCTGCTATCGAGCGGTGTCTGCTGCGTTTTACTAACGATGGTGTCGTTATCGCCCCTCGGATTTGCCTTGGGACTTGTTGCTCCGTTTGCCGTTGGTGCCGCTCGGGATGGCTTTGAGAGCCGGCGCGAGCAACACGATGCAGAAGAGGCAATGCCCGAGGCGTTTACTGCACTTTCCATGTCGCTTGCCTCGGGACATTCGCTGGCCCAGGGCATGCGCTTTGTGGGCGCTCATGCGCAAGAGCCAGTGCATACCGAGTTTTTGCGGGTGGCGGCGGCGATCGATTGCGGCATCTCGGCGACCGACGCGCTCGATGACTTGCTCGTGCGTATCGACGCCCCCGGTCTTTCGCTTGTGACCTTGGCGCTTAAGGTGTCTCAGCGCACCGGCGCTCCGCTTGCCGACTTACTGTCCGAGGCGTCGAGCATGGTGGGGGAGCGCATTGAGCTCAAGCGCCGCCTGGATGTTAAGACGTCGCAGGCTCGCATGTCTGCGCATATGGTCGCGGCGATGCCGGCGGGCATGTGCGCGGTGTTGGTGCTGCTTTCGGCAGATTTTCGTCGCGGTCTTGCGACGCCTGCCGGCGCGGGCGCTGTGGTGCTGGGTCTTGCCCTCAACGCCGTTGCCCTGGTGGTTATCCGGCGCATTATGCGGGTGGAGCTATGAGCGCCCCGGTTGCAGTTGCGGCTTGCCTGTGCGCCCTGAGTGTATTTGTCGCGACGGGTTTGGATCGGGCGGATGCACGCAAGATCGCAGGGGCCTGCAAGCGCGAGGCGGTGCTGGTCGCTGCCGCGGGTCGCTCGGTGGTCGATGCTCTGACCGCGCGAGTGAAGGGCGCGGTTGGAGCGGGCGGCCCGGCGCGAGTGTCGCTCGGCGAAGTGTCCGAGATGATCGATGTTGTGCGCTTGGGTCTTTCGGCCGGTCTTTCGTTTGATGCGGCGCTTGAGATTTTCTGCGCCAACCGCCGGTCAGTGCTGGCTCTTCGCCTTGAGCGCGCCTGCATGGCGTGGCAGGTGGGCGTGGGCACGCGTGAGGACGAGTTGTTGGCCGCCGCGCGCGACCTGGACGTGCGAGCGCTCGAGACCTTTGCCATCACGGTGGGGCAGGCGCTCGCCCTGGGTGCCCCACTTGCCGAGACGCTGGCCGCTCAAAGTCGCGAGATCCGTGCGGCTCATCGCGCCGCGGTCGAGCGCGAGATCGAGCGTGCGCCCGTCAAGCTGCTGATTCCCACCGGCACGCTCATCTTGCCGGCGTTGCTTCTGTCCATATTGGGCCCGCTGCTGGGAGCAGGCGGGATGATGTAGGGAGGAATACATGAACACGATGACTGACGCTGCTGGCAAGGTCCAGGGCTGGGCGTTTTGCCGGGCGGCACATGTTCGTCAGCGCGCCAAGGAACTATTGCAGGAGGAGAGTGCACAGGGTACCACCGAGTATGCCATCTTGGTCGGCGTGCTCGTGGTGATCGCGATTATCGCCATCGTCGCATTTAAGGGCAAGGTCCAAGATCTATGGAACGCTATCAGCGAGGGCATCAACAGTCTGTAGAGGGCGAGCGCCCCATCGGGGTGCTGCTGGTGTTTGCTTGCCTGACCGTGGCGATAGCGGCGGTGCTTTGGGGGCTTAACGCCGCGCGGCAGCAGCGTCCTGGGACCGCCTCCGATTTGGGCTCAGATTCGGCGGTGGCGTCTCAAAAAGATGAGATGCGAGATGCGGACGATTCGGATGTCGCTGTCACGGCGCAAACCTTTCTGCGGACGCTCGACAAGCGGTCTGGCACTGCGACGGATTCGCCTGAGGGCAACGCGATTGCGGTCCGGCTTGCATGGTCCGAGGACCGACCGATGACCGAAGCGGCGGCGGATATGCTGCGTGCCTATCGCGAGGTACCCACGGCGCAACTTGCTCTGAGCGGCTATCTCGACATCAAGGGAAACGTGTGGGGCGCCATCGTGCGCGACGGACGCGGCTGGGTCGATATGGTGACAATTGCCGCGGATGCTGGCGATGCTTCGTGTCGTCTGCGCGCCGTGCGCCTGAGCCCGCAGGCAACGGACTCAAAGGAGGGATCGTGAAATGCATGATGTCCTGCGTGAGGAATCTGCCCAGGCGACGGTCGAATACGCCATCGTCACGGTGGCGCTGTTATCGATCGTGCTGGCGATCGCGGGACTTTGGCGTGCCGGCACCGATGGGCGCTTGGCGGCGCTGGTTGAGCGGGCGGCATCCCATGGCGTTGCCTCGACGTCGGTTATCGACGCCGCTGCGGCCGCTAAGGACATCGCGTTGTATTGATGCCGCGCGCGAGGACCGGGCGCAGTCTACGGTCGAGGCCGCTTTTTTGCTGCCGACGTTTCTGACACTCATCCTTCTCGCGCTGCAACCGGTGTGCCTGCTCTATACGCGCGCGGTCATGGAGTCTGCCGCCGCCGAGACCGCGCGGCTCATGACCACGACGACGGCGGAGGACGACGATCTTAAGGAGTTCGCCCGCCGCCGACTTGCCGCAGTGCCCAACGTTTCGATCTTTCATGCCGGCGGGCCGTTGTCGTGGGATATCGAGCTTGGCCGGGCCGGTGCGGGTGGCGTCTCGTCCGTGTCCGTTTCCGGCGAGGTCAAGCCGTTGCCTGTGATCGGTGCGTTTGCGCAGGCTATGGGTGGTACCGCCGAGGGCGGCTACGTTGAGCTCAAGGTCGATGTCTCGTATCAATCGCGTCCCGAATGGCTGGAGGGAGATTATGATTCGTGGATTGCTGCATGGGATTAAGTGTTTCTGGTCTAGACGCGTTTTGACGCACCGTCCGAGCTGCCATCGCAAGCGAGGCGGCTTTATGGGTCGAGCCGGTGTCGATCTGTTTATCGAAGACGGCGCCTATACCACGCTTTCTTCTGCCGTGGTCATCCTGGTGGTGCTCACATTGTTGTTTTCGTCGACTGCGGCGATATGGAGCATGTCGCGTGCCGGGGATACCCAGGTGGCGGCTGATAGCGGCGCGCTGGCGGGTGCCAACGTAGTGTCGTCCTATCACACGGCTGCCACGGTGGTTGATGCGAGCATCTTGAGTCTGGGGCTGGCGGGGTTTGCCACGATCGGGACGGGCCTGGTCGCCATCCTCATCCCGGGTGCCGAGCCGGTTGCCGGCAATATGGTCGACACCGGGATTGAGATCATTAAAACGCGCAACAAGTTTGCCAAAAGCGCATCGGAAGGCTTACAGAAAATCGAGACGGCTCTGCCGTATCTGATCGCCGCGCGTGCCACGCAGGCGGTGTCGGCGCAGGATACCGATAGTGTGACCTATACCGGTACGGCGCTTGCCGTGCCCAGGACATCCGAGTCTGACTTCGCTGCGCTCGAGGGTTCTGAGATCTCGACCGATGCCATTAAAGACACCTCGAAAGATCTGGAGCGCGCAGCAGATGAGCTGCAGAAGGCCTTGGAGGAGACGGCGAAAGCAAAAGAACGCGCCTGGCTTGCGGATTGCGGTGGATCGGTTCCGGCTTCGGTCGGTAGCTGTTCATGCATGTGGGAACGTACGAGGAGTTTGGCAAAGCTCTCGGGTGAGCAGAACCCGCATTATGCCTCGAGCATTTCGTGGGAGCCACAGGTGGCGCTCGACCGCGCGAAGACCTACTACCGTCAACGCCTGGCAGACGAAAAACCGCAGGGTTCAAGCGTCGAGACGAAGGCGGAGTCGGCGGCGCGCAAGGCGTTTTACACCTATGCGAGTACAGAGGTCAATCGTGCATATGTAACCGAGGACGGAGATGAAGTCGCTTCCTATATCCCGCTGTTGCCGCGCAACACTGACGAGGTGCGAGCGACGGAACTCTATACCGATACGGTGTGGCCAACCAGTGCCATCGATGGCAAGACGTATCTGCATTACGGAACGAGTTGCCCCAACTATAAGAAGGGGGCGCCATGCGGGCTGGCCTCGGTTGCTGCTTATGACGGGCAGGACAAATGCAATAGATGCCATTTTGGTGTTTCGTCGCTCGGTGCCGTTGCGGCTCCTTCGACTTCTATCGAAAACGGCTTTGAGTACCACTTTGATCGATTCAAAGAGGCTCTGGAAGACTACGTCGAATGCCGCAACAAAGAACTCGAACTTGAGCGTCAGACCGAGGATGAGGCCGACCGTGCGGGCAATGCGTTTGACCAGGCCATTAAAGCGCTTTCCGGCGAGCGCCCGCGTATCGCCCCACCTGGCCGCAACGGCGTGGTCGCCTTTGCAGTTTCGGGTGACATTACCAGCCCCGATCAACTTAACTCCTCGTTTAACGCGGCAGTCAGGCTTGGCGATCGCGGTGCTATCTCTGCCGCGGTGCTGGCGCCCGATGAGGCGACGGCGCAAAACAACGTGCTTTCGCGATTTTTCTCGACATTGAAGGAACGCTCGGGCGGCGTTGCCGGCGTGCTCGACGGCGTCATGGATGTTTGGGGACGGCTACTCGTGGGATACGGAGACATCCAAGGTTCGGCCGACGAACTTATGGACGAGATGATTAAAGACCTAGGAGGGGGCAGCGGTGCGTTGGGCTCCATTGCATCGTGGCTCGGCGATACCGTTTCGGCGTCCGTGGCGGCGCTGGGTTTGGAACCGTGCGACTTGCGCCTGCGAAAGCCGGTGCTGACCGATTCCGCCAACGTCATTAAGAGTCCGGGGTCTGACATTGCGGGTCTCTCTCAAACGCAAGACAAACTGCGAAGTATTCCGTTGGGCGTGACCGATCCCAAGGCGCTTTGCGAGGCGTTGGAATATCAAGTCGAACGCACCATTAGCGGTACGGTGTTCACACTTGCGGAGATTCCTCTGCCCGGCGGCGGCTCCATCCCGCTCACCGTCGATGTCGCCACGCTGGTTGGCGCTCTGGGCGGTGGGTCGTAATGAGTATCCGCATGCGTCTGCGCGAGGAGCGCGCCCAAGCGACGGTTGAGATGGCAGTGGTTACGCCCGTTTTGCTGGTGCTGGCACTCATCGTGTACAACGTCATGATCTTTGCCAGCGCTGTTGCGCGCTTCGACCGCGTGGTGCCCGACATCGTGTTGGCGCACGCCGTGGCGTCGGAGGGGGAGGGCGACGAAAGCTCTGCCGATGCCTCGGCGACGGTTCAGACTCAAATTCTGAATGCCATGGAAGGCTATGACTTGCAGATCGAAGTGTCGAGCGAGCAAGGCGCGGAGGCATCGGATGGTGGCCTGCTCTCCCTATCCGGTACGTTTAGGACCTACACCTGCACCATGCACTATGAGCCGTGGCCGACTTCTCTCAGCATCGCTGGCGTTCCGCTGGGGGCGCCGACAACGTTGTCGCACGAGCGTGCGGTGACGGTCGATCCATGGCGTCCGGGGGTGGTCATGTGACCGCGGTCTCGTCCTACATCGTCTACGCGCGGGCACTCAATAGGCTGGGTTGGACGCCGGCCGAGTTTGTGGTGGCGGAGTCGTTTGTCGTGCGCCTGCGCGGCATGCTGGGACGGCGTCCGGTTGCCGCCAACGGCCTGCCGCTCGTCATGGCGTTTCCACGCTGCTCTTCGGTCCATACGTGTTTTATGGCCTATCCCATCGACATCGCCTTCATCGATCGCGACGGCAATATCCTCGCGCGCTACGAAAACGTCCGCCCTTGGCGCATGTGCTCCTGCCCCGGCGCCTGGGCCGTACTAGAGCGTCCTTCAATCATTGTTTCGACCCCTGCTCTCCAACGCGTGCCGGCTTAAGAATTGGCGACAGTGGACTTTCGTCATACGAAATTGGGTAAGATGGAGGAGAAGATGCATGGATGTTGAGATTCATCCCAACGCTAAAAAGCACCTGACGGAAAAGCAGGTGCTTAGCGCTTGGCTTGCGGTTACTGAGTGCATTCGTCGCGAGTCGAAGGACGAGCCGCCGAGATGGCTTGCGATTGGATGGCTCCCAGACGGACGAAGCGTGGAGCTTGTCGCGGTCGAGCTTGTCCGTGGGTGGCTTATCATTCATGCCTTGTCTCCAGTCCAGAAGAAATTTTGGCAGGAGATTGAACAGGCTCGGCAAAGGGGTCGATGATGGGCAAGACGTATACGGCCGCTAATGGTCAGGTTGTAACGGATGAAATGATTGACGCGTGGTGCGAGTCGTACGAGCGCGGAGAGTTTCCGGATGGCGAACACACCGTTGGTGGGATCGTGCATGGACGGCCCCCGCTCTCAGGTGAGGGGACGGCAACGCTGTCGGTCAAGATTCCTCTGGGAATGAAGGAGGCCATTCGTCGACGGGCGGCTGCCGAGGGGATGACGCCAAGTGAGTTTGCCCGTGCGGCTCTGAGTGAAAAACTTCTTGCTGCCGGCTGATGCCTCTGACGTGCCGATTTATAGAACCGAGGCCGTGCTCAAAAACTTTTTTCAAATTCTCGGTTGACCGGAGCGCGTCCTTGGTTATACTAATCAAGCCTTGAAACAAGGCACACCTCAAATGGCTGGGTAGCTCAGTTGGTAGAGCAGAGGACTGAAAATCCTCGTGTCAGGGGTTCGATTCCCTTCCCCGCCACCTTGAATTGACGAGGACCTCTGCAAAGGGGTCCTTTTCTTTTATGTAGCCCCTGCATGGAATCGAGCCCCGTGAGGGCGCGGAGCTGAGGAAACGCGCAAGCGTTTGCCAGCGTAGCTCGCAAGGCGCGCGAGCGCCGCAGCGGTCCGTCCGCGCAGCGCGCGGACGCGATTCCCTTCCCCGCCACCTTGAATTGACTAGGACCTCTGCAAAGGGGTCCTTTTCTTTTATGTGGACCCGCGGAAAGCGCATCCCATTAATGAGCGAAAGAATGGAATGCGCTTTCCGGCGCCTGCCCTCGGCGTGTATGCGCATCTCGGTACGTCATCTTGACCCCGCTCGCCCCAGACATTCCTCCCGCTTTTGCGCCACTTTACAGACCGTTCGGTCGTCTGTCCGCACGCGCGGGTATACTCAAAACGATACTTTTCCTATGCAATACGATGCAGGTTTGGCCTGCACGATCCGAAGGGGGCAGTGATGGAGAGGATACTCGGCGTTAATCTCTCTGGCTGGTTTATTCCCGAGCCTTGGGTGACCCCGTCGCTATACGCGGCGACCGGTGCATCCAATGCGGCCGAGCTGCAGGAGGCCATGGGCACCGCCGCCTATAACGAGCGCATGCGCCGTCATTACGAGACGTTTGTGAGTGAGGACGATTTTCGCCGTATGGCGCAGATCGGTCTCAATGCCGTGCGTCTGCCGGTGCCCTGGTATGCCTTTGGCTCGCAGGAGTCCGATGCGTCCTACATCTCGGTTGTCGACTACATCGACCGTGCAATTGAGTGGGCTGCCAAGTACGACATCCGCGTGCTGCTCGATCTGGCGACGGTGCCCGGTGGCCAGGGCGATTCCAACGATTCGCCCACCACGCCGGAGGCTGTTGCCGAGTGGCATTCGTCCACCAACGGCCGTCATGTCGCACTCGACGTGCTCGAGCGCTTGGCCGATCGCTACGGCGAGGCCGAGAGCCTGCTGGGCATTGAGCTGCTGGACACGCCGCAGATGAGCGTCCGCAAGAGCCTCTTTACCATGACGGATGGAATTCCGGCCCACTACTTGCGCAATTTCTATCGCGATGCCTACGAGCTCGTCCGTTCGTATATGCCCGAGGATAAGATCGTCGTCTTCTCGTCTTCGGGGCATCCCAGCGAGTGGAAGCATTTTATGCGCGGTGCCAAGTACAAGAACGTCTACATGGACCTTCACCTGTACCATTACCGCGACGAGTATGCGCTCGACATCACGAGCCCCCGCGGGCTGACGACGGCGATTTCGCGTAACAAGCGCGAGCTTAAAGAAGCGATCTCGACAGGGTTCCCCGTGCTGGTGGGCGAATGGTCGGGCGCGGCGATCTTTGCCAACTCTTCGGTTACGCCCGAGGGCCGCAATGCCTACGAGCGCGTGTTTATCGCCAACCAGCTGGCTTCGTTTGCGCCGGCTGCCGGTTGGTTCTTCCAAACGTGGAAGACCGAGAAGCGCATTGCAGCATGGGACGCCCGCGCGGCACTCGGTACGCTCGAGCGCGGCATGATTGAATAGGTTGATATGACGCAAAACAGCGCCCATACGGGCAAACTCTATGTGGTCGGCACGCCCATCGGCAACCTGGGCGACCTGTCCCCGCGCGTTGGCGAGGCCTTTGCCGCCGCCGATGCCATTTGCTGCGAAGACACGCGTGTGACGTCAAAGCTGCTGATGCACCTGGGCATTTCCAAGCCGCTTGTCCGTTGCGACGAGAATGTGATCGCCAGTCGCGCCGCCGGCCTGGTCGACCGCCTGCTGGCGGGGGAGACCCTCGCCTTTGCCTCGGACGCCGGCATGCCGAGTGTGTCCGACCCCGGCCAGGTGCTGGTCGAGGCAGCGCGTGAGGCCGATGTGCCCGTAGAAGTTATTCCCGGGCCCTCTGCTTGCGTCACGGCGCTCGTTTCGTCCGGCATTCCCTGCGAGCATTTTTTCTTCGAGGGCTTTTTGGACCGAAAGCACGGCGACCGCGTGCGCCGTTTGCAGCGCCTTGCCGTAGTACCCGGCGCGCTCATCTTCTACGAGTCTCCACATCGCATCGTGGCGACGCTCGAGGCCGTGGCGGAGGTCTTTCCCCAGCGTGAGGTTGCCGTCTGCCGCGAACTCACCAAGCTGCACGAGGAGGTCTTGCGCGGGCCCGCTGCCCAGCTCGCCGAGGAGCTGCGTGCTCGCGGCGAGGTAAAGGGCGAGATTGCGCTGGTCATCGCGCCGCCGAGCGAGGACGAGGAGGCCGGTATCGTACCGGTTGGCGCCGCGGCAGCGGATCCCGACGAGGCCCTGCGCGAGGATATCCGCGCCGCGCTCGAGGAGGGGGAGCCCGCCTCTGCGGTGGCCAAGCGCCTGTCTCAGAAGTATTCGCGCCGCAAGCGCGATGTCTATGCCATGGTGCTCGATATGCAATAGATGGAGGATATCCAGCCCTTGCGCTAGAATCATCCCCTGTATGCAACGTTTTTCTGGAGGACAAACCCCATGGATCAAAGCAAGCCTTCGTTCTTTATCACGACGCCCATCTACTACGTCAACGCCGATCCGCACCTGGGCACGGCTTATTCCACCATCATCGCCGACGTTCAGGCTCGCTATCGCCGCTCCGCTGGCTACAACGTTAAGTTCCTGACCGGCATGGACGAGCACGGCGAGAAGGTCGCCGAGGCCGCAGCCAAGCATGGCATGACGCCGCAGGAGTGGACCGACAGCCAGGCTCCGCACTTCAAGGAGCTTTGGAGCAAGCTCGAGATTTCCAACGATGACTTCATTCGCACCACCGAGCCGCGCCAGCATCATGCCGTGCAGTACCTGTGGGAGCGCATGAAGGAGTCCGGTTACCTGTATAAGGGCAGCTACGACGGCTGGTATTGCGTGCCTGACGAGACCTACTTCACCGATACGCAGGTCCAGAAGGGCGACGAGGAGTACGGTAGCGTCGGCCAGCACCTGTGCCCCGACTGCCACCGTCCGCTTGAGCGCGTGCAGGAGGAGTCCTACTTCTTTAAGCTTTCCGCCTTCCAGGACAAGCTGCTCAAGCTTTACGACGAGCACCCCGACTTTGTCGAGCCTGCGTTCCGCATGAACGAGGTGCGCAGCTTTGTCGAGGGCGGCCTTAACGACCTTTCCGTGAGCCGCACGAGCTTTGACTGGGGCATTCAGGTCCCGTTTGACGAGGGCCACGTGACCTACGTGTGGTTCGATGCGCTGCTCAACTATATGACGGCCGTCGGCTACGGCGTCGACACCGACGAGGCACGTGCCGAGCTGGCCTATCGTTGGCCCGCGCAGTTCCACATCGTGGGTAAGGACATCATCCGCTTCCACTGCGTCATTTGGCCCGCCATGCTCATGGCCATCGGTGAGGCCCTGCCCGAGCACGTCTTTGCCCACGGCTTCCTGACCGTGCGCAATGCCGAGACCGGCAAGGCCGAGAAGATGTCCAAGAGCCGCGGCAACGCCATCGCTCCGCAGGACGTTATCGACATGCTGGGCGTCGAGGGCTATCGCTATTACTTCATGACCGACGTCGTCCCCGGCACCGACGGTGCCATCAGCTTCGATCGCATGGAGCAGGTCTACAACGCCGACCTGGCCAACAGCTGGGGCAACCTTATCTCGCGTTCGCTCAACATGAGCGGCAAGTACTTTGACGGTTGCGCGCCCGCCAAGCCCGCGTCGTTCGATGCGTTCGAAAACCCGCTGGCAAAGATCGCCGATGGCCTGGTCGAGCGCTACATGGCCAAGATGGACGTGCTCGATTACGGTGGAGCTAAGGACGAGGTCATGGAGCTCATCCATGCCGCCAACCACTACATCGAGGACTCCGAGCCCTGGGCGCTTGCCAAGGACGAGACCAAGGCTGACGAGCTGGCATTTGTGATCTACAACCTGCTCGAGGCTATCCGCATTGCCGCTCACCTGCTGATGCCGCTCATGCCCCAGACTTCTGCCGAGGCCCTGCGCCGCCTGTCGTGCGAGGACGAGGCCGCGAGCGACGACCTCAAGGGCATTTGCGCTTGGGGCTTGCTTGCCGGTGGTCAGCCCGTCGAGAAGGGCGAGCCGCTGTTCCCGCGTCTGGGCTAAGCCGCCGCGCGCCATATCGGCAATTTGCTGTTTAGATGTAAGGGCATGGCCGCAACGGTCCATGCCCTTTTGTTTCAAGACGCCGCCACCATGCTAAGGAGGCAACTATGACAACTTCGCCTTTGGCAAACCCCACGGCAACAAGGGAGCTGCTGGAGGAGTTTGGCCTTGCGACCAAGCATCGCCTGGGCCAGAACTTCCTGATCGACAACCATGTAATTGAGCGCATTTGCGAGCTTTCCGAGCTTGCGGGCGATGAGCGCGTGCTCGAGGTCGGTCCGGGCGTTGGTACGCTCACGCTTGCGCTGCTGCAGGAGGCGGCGTGCGTCACGTCGATCGAGGCCGACCCCGAGCTCGAGCCGGTGCTCGATGCCCATGCCGCTGACTACGCCAACTTCCGCTTTATCATGGGCGACGCGCTCAGGGTGACGCCGGAGCAGATTGAGCAGGTTGCGGGCGGTGAGCCGACGGTATTTGTCGCGAACCTGCCCTATAACGTGGCGGCGACGATCATCCTGCAGTTCTTCCAGACGATGCCCGCGCTCAAGCGCGCCGTCGTCATGGTTCAAAAGGAGGTTGCCGATCGCATTGCCGCAGTGCCGGGCAATAAGACCTATGGCGGCTATACGGCAAAGCTCGGCCTGTATGCGCAGGTGACGGGTCGCTTTGAGGTGCCGCCGCGTTGCTTTATGCCGGCACCGCACGTGGACTCGGCCGTCGTGCGTATCGACCGTGTTGACGGCGTGGTGCCCGAAGGACTCGATCGCGAGTTTGTGGCCCGCGTGATTGACGCCGCATTTGCTCAGCGTCGCAAGACCATCCGCAATTCCATGAGCGCCAACGGCTTTGCCAAGGACGTGCTCGATGCCGCCTTTGAGGCTTGCGGTATCTCACCCACCACGCGCGCCGAGACGCTCGATGTTGCTGACTTTGTCCGCCTGGCCCAGGAGCTAATCCATGACGCCTAATGCCGAACGCGTGACGTTTACCAAGAAAAAGAAGACGGTTGCCTGCCCCGTGCCCTTGGCACCGCTTGCCGACACGCATGCGCATCTGCTTTCGTTTTGGGGCAAAGAAGTGCCCGAGACGCTCGTGCGCGCGAAAGCCGCGGGCGTCGACCTGTTGGTGACGATGCTCGACCCCATCGCCGACAAGCGCAGCGTGACGGACTATAGCGACTGGCTGGTGCGCGAAATTCTACCGATGCGGGATATTCCGCAGATCAAGTATCTCGCTGGCGTTCATCCCTATGGCGCGCCGGATTATACCGACGACATCCACGCGCAGGTCGTTGCCGCGCTCGATAATCCTTTGTGCGCCGGTATCGGCGAGATCGGCCTGGACTACCACATGGATTACGATGACGACATCGCGCCGGCGCCCCATAGTGTGCAGATTGATTGCATGGCACGTCAGCTCGAAGTTGCCGTGCGCCGCAATGTGCCGGTGGAGCTGCACCTGCGGCACGAGAACTCGGATGGGGAGCGCACTTCGCACGTTGATGCGTACAACGTGCTGCGCGAGGTAGGTGTGCCTCAGGCCGGTTGCGTGCTGCACTGCTTTGGCGAGGATCGAGCTACGATGGAGCGCTTTGTGGGTTTGGGCTGCTATATCGCTTATGGCGGTGCGGCCACCTTTAAGCGCAACGACGATGTGCGCGAGGCATTTGCGGCAACCCCACTCGATCGAATTTTGTTCGAGACGGATTGCCCGTATATGGCTCCGGAGCCCATCCGCGGTCTTGAATGCGAGCCCGCAATGATCTCCATTACGGCAAACACGCTGGTCAACGACCGTGTCGATCGTACCGGCGAGGATGCTGAGGCAATCGCGCAAGCCGCTTGGGAGAATGCCTGCAAACTTTTTCAAAAATAGTTCTTGCGTTCGTGGTGGCGCTCCGTTATTCTAATTCCTGCACGCGGGCGTGGCGGAATTGGCAGACGCGTACGGTTCAGGTCCGTATGGGGGCAACCCCATGAAGGTTCAAGTCCTTTCGCCCGCACCATTAAATTAAAGAGCTCCCAGCAATGGGAGCTTTTTTGTTATGGGCCCATCACAGGGACTTGAACCTGTGAAGGAGCGAGCGTAAAGAAAACGCGGAGCGTTTTTAGCGAGCTGGCGAGGACGCCGGCAGGCGGCCGAAGCCGGTGCGGATCCGCGAAGCGGATACGCGGACGTCCTTTCGCCCGCACCATTAAATGAAAGAGCTCCCAGCAATGGGAGCTTTTTTGTTATGGGCCTCTTGTTGATGTCATGTTGCTGCTTCGTGCGGGTATCCTAGTGCCAACGTGTGCCTATCAGAGGAGAGACCATGCTGTTGTCCGGTATCATCGCCGCCCTTACCAGCCTTTTGATTCCCATCATCATCCTGTTGCTGCTGCTTCCTAACGCCTGCTATGTCGTTGAACAACAGCATGCCGTGATTATTGAGCGTCTGGGCAAGTTTAACCGCATCGTCAACGCGGGCTTCCACATGAAGGTGCCCGTGATCGACCGCAAGGCCGCCACGGTGAGTCTGCGCACCATGAAAAACGGTTTTGGCATCGACGTTAAGACCCAGGACAACGTGACCATCGGCCTTGAGGTCTCTGCTCAGTACCACGTGAGCTATGACATGGGCGCCGGCCCGGCAGATTCGGGCATCTACAAGAGCTACTATATGCTGCAGGAGCCCGTCGACCAGATGCGTGACTTCATCACCGACGCTCTGCGCTCTTCGATTCCCGTCTACACACTCGATGAGGTCTTTGCCAAGAAGGATGACATCGCCAAGGACGTTAATGCCACCGTGTCCGAGCAGATGGCTGCCTACGGCTTCACCCTCGTGTCGACACTCATCACCAAAATCGCGCTGCCGACCGAGGTCGAGAACTCCATGAACGACATCAACGCTGCCCAGCGCAAGCGCGCTGCGGCACAGGAGCTCGCTGAGGCCGACCGCATCAAGCGCGTCACCGAGGCGACCGCCGAGGCCGAGGCAATGGAAAAGGCGGGCGAGGGCATCGCCAACCAGCGCAAGGCCATCGCGCTGGGTATCAAAGATTCGCTCGAGATCATCCAAGAGACGGGTGTCGGCAATGACGAGGCCAACCAACTGTTCATGTTTACGCAGTGGTCCGAGATGATGACGGAGTTCGCTCGCACGGGTAAAACCTCGACGGTCGTGCTGCCGAGCGACTTTTCGCAGTCGGCCTCGATGTTCGAGCAGATGCTGACCGCCAGCAAAGTTCAAAACGATTCGAAGGAGTAGACGCGCGTGAAATACACCGTCGTTTGCGTCGGTAAGCTCAAGGAGCGCTTTTGGAAGGACGCGTGCGCTGAGTACACCAAGCGCCTAGGTGCCTATGCCAAGGTTGATATCCGCGAGGTGGCCGATATCGACCCGGCTAAGGCGGGCGGCGTGGATGCCGCGCGCGACAAGGAGGGGGCGGCAATTCTTGCTGCATTGCCGTCTCGGGCGCATGTGATCCTGCTGGCTATCGAGGGCAAGGAGCGTTCGAGTGAGGAGCTCTCGGCGCGGCTCGACGATCTTATGCTGCGAGGCAGCAGCGACATTGCCTTTGTAATCGGCGGTTCGGACGGCGTGAGTGATGAGGTGCGCGCCCGCGCCGACGAGATGCTCAGCTTTGGACACATTACCTTGCCGCATAACCTGGCGCGTGTGGTGCTGCTAGAGCAGATTTACCGTGCCTGCAAGATCAGCCGTGGCGAGCCGTATCACAAATAGGTCGGCAATACGAAACAATGGCGTGGGACAATACCTTTCGTTTTGAGGAATGTGTCTGAAAGGACTATGCGATATGAAGATTGGATTTGTCGGTTTTGGCAATATGGCGAGCGCTATGGCCGATGGCTGGATCGCTGCCGGTGTAGCTGCGAGCGACATGTGCGCCTGTGCGGGTCGCTACGACGCCTTGGTTGAGCGCTGCGAGGCGCGCGGCATGGTCGTCTGCCACGATGCCGCCGAGGTCGTCGCCGCATCCGATATCGTGGTCGCTGCGGTCAAACCGTACATGATCGAGAAGGTATTCGCCCCGCTCAAGGATGCTCTTGCCAAAAAGGTCGTTCTGTCGGTTGCCTGGACCTGGGACAGTGCCAAGTGGGAGCAGGTCCTGCCGGGCGTTGCGCATATCTCGACGGTGCCCAACACACCGGTTTCGGTGGACGAGGGCGTCATCACTTGCGAGAAGGCTTCCACGCTTAGTGATGAGCAGAGCGCAGTGGTGCTTGATCTGCTTGGCAAGCTCGGTGCGGTGGTCGAGCTCGATACGAGCCTGCTGTTTGTGGGCGGCACGGTGGGTGGTTGCGCTCCGGCATTTGTCGCTATGGCAATCGAGGCCCTGGGCGATGCGGCGGTCAAGCACGGTATCCCGCGTGCCGATGCCTATCGCATTGTGAGCCAGATGGTGCTGGGTACGGCAAAGCTGCAGCTTGCAACTGGCCAGCATCCTGCGGCGATGAAGGATGCCGTATGCTCGCCCGGCGGCGCCACCATCAAGGGCGTCATCGCGCTCGAGGATGCCGGCATGCGCAGCGCCCTGGTCAAGGCCATCGACGCCACCCTTCAGTAAAACCTTCCATTTAGGGACAGGTTTATTTTGGCTGGTTTTCCTGCGGTTTTATCTCTATAGCAAAAAGCGCCCCGCAACTGGCTCAATTCCAGTTGCGGGGCGCTTGCGTTTGCCCAGATAAAACCGACCAAAATAAACCTGTCCCTTTTTGGCAGGTTAGTCCCAGAAGCTGTCTTCCTCATCCTCGGACTTGGGTCCGCGGTCGACGTACATCTTATGGGTGCGCTTCTCCATTACAAAGGCAAGAATCGCAAATAACAGGATGCCGCCGGCGAAAAGGATGGCAAAACCGGTGCGGGTGCCAAACAAAAAGGAAAAAACTGCGTCCATTGGGTGCCTTCTTGCGTAGTTGAGTTGGGTCGTAAACGCTCATAAGTATATACTTGCCCATACATGTACAAGGTTGCAACCTAAATGGAATGTATATCGCCGGAGGATCTAATGCTTGATATCAAGTTTGTTCGCGAGAACCCCGATGCCATCGATGTCGCCATGGCTAACCGCCAGACGTCTTGGGATCGCGAGCAGTTCTTTGAGCTCGACGACGAGCGTCGTGCCGTCATCACCGAGGTCGAGGAGCTCCAGGCTACGCGCAATGCCGAGTCCAAGAAGATCGGCGCCCTGATGAAGGAGGGCAAGAAGGACGAGGCCGAGGCCGCCAAGGAGGCCGTGCGCGCCGTCAACGAGAAGATTGACGGTCTGGCCGAGCGCCGCACTGCTCTCGAGCAGGAGCAGTACGACTTCATGGCTCACCTGCCCAACATTCCTTGCGAGGCCACGCCGTACGGCAAGGACGAGGACGAGAACATTGAGCGCCGTCGTTGGGGCACCCCGCGCGAGTTCGACTTCGACTTTAAGCCGCACTGGGATCTGGGCACCGATCTGGACATCCTCGACTTCGAGCGTGGCAATAAGCTCTCCGGCAGCCGCTTTACCGTTCTCGGTGGCGCCGGCGCCCGCCTGGAGCGCGCCCTCATCAACTTCTTCCTCGATACGCACACCAGCCGTGGTTTTAAGGAGTGGTGGCCGCCCATCGTCGTCAAGCGTCAGACCATGTTCGGTACGGGCCAGCTGCCCAAGTTCGAGGATGACGCCTATCACGTCTCGGGCGACAACTTCCTGATCCCCACCGCCGAGGTCGTGCTTACCAACCTACACGCCGGCGAGGTCCTCGATGCTGACACTCTGCCGCGCCGCTACACCGCCTTCACCCCCTGCTTCCGCGAGGAGGCCGGTTCCGCCGGTCGCGACACCCGCGGCATCATCCGTCAGCACGAGTTCGACAAGGTCGAGATGGTCAAGTTCGCTAAGCCGGAGGAGTCCGACGAGGAGCTCGAGAGCATGACCGCCGAGGCCGAGTACCTGCTGCAGCAGCTGGGCCTTCCGTATCGCGTGATTAGCCTGTGCACCGGCGACTTGGGCTTCTCTGCCCGTCAGACCTACGACGTCGAGGTCTGGCTGCCGAGCTACAACGCCTACAAGGAGATCAGCTCCTGTTCCAACTGCGGCGACTTCCAGGCCCGTCGCGCCAACATCAAGTATCGCGACCCCGAGAATTTCAAGGGTTCGCGCTACCTGCACACGCTCAACGGTTCCGGCCTGCCGGCCGGCCGCACCATGGCCGCTATTCTGGAGAACTACCAGAACGCCGACGGCACCATCACGATCCCCGAGGTTCTGCGTCCTTACATGGGTGGTCTCGAGAAGATCGAGCCGGTCGCGTAAGTTGGCTGCATAGGGGATATGCAAGGGCGCTCCTTCGGGGGTGCCCTATTTCGTGCGCAGGTCCATACCATGCCGTGCGGACAGCTCAATAGAAAACACACGAACAACTGTTCTGTATACAGCCATCTACCTGCTATGCTTTTGCTAAATAAGAGCGAGAGAAAGGGGACGCGATGGAGCTGTTTGATGATCGGGTGGTTTTGTTTGAGAGCGACGAGGGTGGGGAGTACCTGCTTGTAACGTGTGAGCCGTCTGGCATGGGTGGCCTGGTGGTTCGACAGACGAGTGAGGGTCCGTTGACACAATGGTGCTTTGAGGAGTCGCCGCATGTGGTCGAGACCTTTGTGATGCACGAGGGACTTGTGGCGCTGGAGCACTTCTATGGAGTTGGGACTTCCAACCAGGTCGCGCGCATGCTGAGCATCTCGTTTGCCGATTATGATTGTGCCCAGCGGGTGAGATCGCTCCTGAGGGAACTTGATGCCAAGTTCGACGTGATCGAAAAGCCAATCGATCGTACGGGGAACAGCGGTATATGCGGAGCAGCATGACAAAACTGCGTTCCACAAAAAAGTTTGAGATTGTGCTTGACTCCAATAAGCTAAAGTGGTTTTATATGTCTTGCGCTGCGGCGTTACCTCAGCTGGATAGAGGGTCTGACTACGAATCAGAACGTCATAGGTTCGAATCCTATACGCCGCACCAATTGAACTTGAAGCCTCCGGCAACGGGGGCTTTTCTTTTATGTCGCCGCTGCATGGATTCGAACCTCGGTCGAGGCGCGAGCGCCAAGAAAACGCGGAGCGTTTTTAGCGAGCGGGCGAGCACGCCGGCAGGCGGGCGAAGCCGGTGCGGATCCGCGCAGCGGATGCGCGGAATCCTATACGCCGCGCCAATTGAACTTTAAGCCTCCGGAAACGGAGGCTTTTCTTTTATGACGACGTCGCATGGGTCCGAACCTCGGTCGGGGCGCGAGCGTCTTAATCACTACTTCGTAAAATTTTTCCAAATTGTCGCTTGACCCATCGAGGGGTCACGTGCATAATAATCCGTGCGTTGCGGCGTTACCTCAGCTGGATAGAGGGTCTGACTACGAATCAGAACGTCATAGG
>CABUJH010000027.1 GCA_902491895.1 uncultured Collinsella sp.
GGGGGATTATTGGTGCCCTGCATCTCCATAAACTCAACGCTTACGAAGCGCGCGCCGTTCGTGTTAGGGTAGTTCCACCACATAAGTAGTCGCAGACGCACGTACCACGGGCGGGCGAGATGAAGTCCCAACAGCTCCATCTTGCCCGCCCGTTTTTGTTGCGTGGTGCCGCGGCGTAACACAGAAAGGATTTTGTCCTTTATGCCTATCAACAAACGAGAGAGCCTGCTGTTCACCTTTATCATGTGCTTTTGCATGGTGCTCTGGATGAGCATCTACAACGTTGCCCTGCAGCATGGGGCCATCAGCGGCGAGGTTGTTGCCGCCGCGTGGCTCGGCTTCCCCGTTGCCTACATTTTTGCCATGTGCTGCGACTGGTTTGTTGCCAGCCCCCTTGCCAAGGGTTTCGCTTTTAAATTCCTGGTCACGCCGGGCAAGAGCTCGCCACTTGCCATGACGCTCGCCGTCAGCTCCTGCATGGTCGTTCCCATGGTCATCATCATGTCGCTGTACGGTGCCTGCGAGGGTCTGACGCACATGCCCGGCGGCATCCTTGCGAACCTGTATTCCGTGCCCGCGATCTGGATGATCAACATCCCGCATAATTTTGTGATGGCGCTGCCGTGGAACCTTTTGGTAGCCGGTCCGATTTCCCACTTCGTCTTCCGTCGCGCCTTCCCTGTGGGGACGGTTTTCGAGGAGGAGCATGCCGAGCTCTTGGAGCAGGCTATGGCTCCTGAGTGCGAGTAGCTCGCTTAGGGATCTGCTGAGCGCGGGCGACTTGCTTGGTTGGAGCCCTAAGCGTGGATAGCTCTCTCGGCGACATCGCGGGCGTGAGCGGTGCGCATGACCGGAGGGCCCGTGCTGCTCCGTTGCCCGACGTGCTAGCGCGCAGAACAATCTGTTGGTGCATTCGGCGGCTGCTGAAGCGTTTCGGCAGCCGCTTTTTATACGGAGTTTAAATACAACAGTCTGTTGTATTACGTAGAGTGGTATATCTCTAGCAGGAAAAATGCGAGAGACGGAGCATTATGGCGTTGCTAGTAGGACTGGACGTAGGGTCGACGACGACCAAAGTTTACGCGATGCACGAGGATATGACCGAGGCGTGGTGGGGATATCGCCGCCACGGGGCGTGTCAGACAGCGAGCGTGCGCGCCATGCTCGGCGAGCTCGCCGAGCGCTTTCCCCATGAGTCGCTGCGCGTTGCGGTGACCGGCTCGGGTGCGCGCGATATCGCGACCGCGCTGGGCGCCTCGTACGTTCAGGAGGTGGTCGCCAACGCGCTCGCGATCAGCAGGTTCTATCCGCAGACGCGCTGCGCCATCGAGCTGGGCGGCCAAGACGCCAAGATGATCTTCTTCCGCACCAACGATAAGGGAGACATCGAGGTTGCCGACATGCGCATGAACGGCTCGTGCGCAGGCGGTACCGGTGCATTTATCGACGAGATGGCAAAGCTCATGGGGGTCGGCACCGAATCGGGCGAGTTCGAGCAGCTCGCAAGCCGGGGAACGACCGTCCACGAGGTCTCGGGCCGCTGCGGCGTGTACGCAAAGACCGATATCCAGCCGCTGCTCAACGAGGGCATTCCTACCACCGACCTGGCGCTTTCGGCGCTTCACGCGGTCGCCCGCCAAACGATCGGCGGTCTGGCCCAGGGTATCGACATCGAGCCGCCGGTAATCTTCGAGGGCGGTGCGCTCGCCTACAACCCCACACTGGTCCGCGTGTTCCGGGAGCAACTGAATCTATCGGACGATCAGGTTATCGTCCCGCGCGATCCGCAGATCATGGTCGCGCGCGGTGCCGCCCTGTCGCTGACCGACATGTTCGCATCGTCCCAACCGATCGACCTTCCCGACGCTTTTGTCCGGCTGGATAAGCTCGAGACGGTCGCGCCCGCAAGCGGGGAGGGACGTCTTGCCCAGCCCTTTTTTGCCACACCTGCCGAGCAGGCGGATTTTACGGCACGCCATGGCAAAGAGACGCCGGCAAAGGGTCCGGATGCGTATGCGCCCGGAGAGACGGTGCGTGTGGCGCTCGGTATCGATTCGGGGAGCACGACGACCAAGTTCGCCCTGGTCGATGAGGCGGGTGAGCTTGTCGATTCGTTCTACGCGTCTAATAACGGCAGACCGCTCGACGTCGCTCAACAGGGTCTTGTCAGCTTGAAGAACCGCTGGGAGACAGCGGGAGTCACGCTTGCGATCGATGCCGTGGGCACCACGGGATACGGCGAGGAGCTTTTCGCGCGCGCGTTCCACGCCGACTACCATACGGTCGAGACGGTCGCGCACGCCCGCGCCGCGTGCGCATGCGTTCCCGATGCGACCTTCGTGCTCGACATCGGCGGACAGGATATGAAGGCCATCTGGCTCAACCACGGCGTGCTGACCGATATCGTCGTCAACGAGGCGTGCTCTGCGGGCTGCGGCTCGTTCCTCGAGGGTTTTGCCAAAAACCTCGGAATAGCCGTTGAGGATATCGCGACCGAGGCATTTTCGTCCAAAGCCCCCGCCGTTCTCGGCAGCCGCTGCACGGTGTTCATGAACAGCAGCGTCGTTTCCGAGCAGCGGCGCGGTAAGGGTCCGGGCGACATCATGGCCGGTCTCTGCCGTTCGATTATCGAGAACGTGTTCACCAAGGTCATTCGCGTTTCAAATCTCAACCGTCTGGGCGACAAAGTCGTCGTCCAGGGCGGCACGTTCCGAAACGACGCGGTGCTGCGCGCATTCGAGCAGTATCTGGGCAAACCCGTCACGCGTGCGCCCCACCCGGGGCTGATGGGCGCTATCGGTATCGCCCTGCTCGCGCGCGAGGAATGCCGCAAGGGCGACGCCGGCACGTCGTTTATCGGGCTCGATGCCGTGGAGCGCTTCGAGCATCGCGAGTTCGGCGGCGTTACCTGCCGTCGGTGCAACAACCGCTGCCAGCGCGCGGTCGTGGCATTTGGCGACGGCTCGCTTTACGTCACGGGCAATCGCTGCCCGCGCGGCGGCGCCATCTCATGGGATGAGCTCGTGCGCGAGGTTCCCGCGGCGGAGGAGCTGCGTCCGCAGGGTGCTTGCGAGGCACAGGCACCCGGCACGGGGCGCGACCGGACCGCGGCTGCCCCCAATCTCTTTGTCGACCGCGAGAAGCTGCTGTTCGAGTCGTACCCCACGGTTCCCGTCTGCGGGGGGCGCGATGTCACGATCGGCATTCCCCGTGTGCTCGAGTTCTGGGACACCATGCCGTTCTGGTCGACGTTCTTCAGCACGCTCGGCTTTAAGGTGCGCGTCTCGGGACGCAGCACCAAGGCGATGTACGAGCGCGGTCTGGCGCACGTCACATCCGACACCGTGTGCTTCCCGGCCAAGCTCGTCCACGGGCACATCCGCAATCTCGTCGACGCCGGCGTCGACCGCATCTTCATGCCCATCATCACGACGGTGCCCACCGAAAACACCGCCTCTACCAGCGAGTGGATGTGCGCCGTCGTAAAGGGATACCCCTACGTGATGCGCAATTCCGATAACCCGGAGGAGCGTTTCGGCGTTCCGTTCGATACGCCGCTGTTCCACTGGTACGACGAGGGCGACCGAAACCGCCAGCTCAAGGCGTGGTGCAAGGAGACCTTCGATATCGATGCCGACCTGGTTGCCAAGGCGACCGAGCAGGCGGACCGCGCGCAGGAGACGTTTGAGAACCAGCTGCAGTTGCGCGGCAGGCAGGTGCTCGAGAACGTGCGCGAGGACGGCGGCTACGCGGTGGTGATCGCTTCGCGCCCGTACCACAACGACCCGCTGGTCAACCACGGGCTGCCCAAGCTCTTCTCTGAGCGCGGCATCCCCGTGCTGACGCCCGATGCGGTGCCGGGGGTCTGCAACGTCGATCTTTCCAACAGCCGCATCGACATCGTGAACAACTACCATGCGCGCATGCTGTCGTGCGCGGTCATCGTCGCATCGACGCCCGAGCTCGAGCTCGTGCAGATGGGCAGCTTCGGCTGCGGCCACGATGCGTATCTCACCGACGAGATCGCGCGCATGATGGGCGAGATGGGCTCCAAGGTTCCGATGATGATCAAGCTCGATGAGAGCGACGTCGCCGGTCCCATGGGCATTCGCGTACGTTCGTTTATCGAGTCGGTCAACCGTCGTCGCGCGGAGGAGCGTGCCGAGGGCGCCCGGGTGCACGCGGTCCATCCGCTCGACGACCCGTATAAGGTCAAGTACACCAAGCGCGACCGGCACGACAAGATCGCGCTGGTCCCCAACACCTCCCATGCGTTCTGCAGGCTCATGACCGCGGCGATGCGCAATCAGGGCGTGCGCGCCGAGGCCCTTGATATCGGGCGCGAGGATGCCATCCGCCTGGGCAAACGCTATGTGCACAACGACATCTGCTTCCCCGCGCAAATCGTGATCGGCGAGGCGCTCGCGGCACTCGAGAGCGGTAAGTACGACCCGCACGACGTCGCCGTGGTGACTGGCAAGTATATCGGCGACTGCCGCCTGACGCACTACATGCCCCTGCTGCGCCGCGCGCTCGACGACGCGGGATACGACTATGTCCCGGTGCTCACCAACGACGACGTCGATGCCCACAATGCGCATCCGGGCTTCAAGCTCGGCCTTGGCCCGAGCATCCAGATCGCCTACGGTCTTCCCATGATCGATGCCCTCGAGGCTATGCTTAGGCGCATCCGTCCCTACGAGCTCGAGAAGGGCGCGGCGGACGCTGCGTTCGACCGCGCGCTCGATGAGGTTATCGAGGGCATGGAGCGCTCCGGGCTGAGAGGCCAGGCGACGGGCTTCAAACGCGCGCTTGCGATCATGGACGCCGTTCCGTACGACCGCTCGAACCCGCATCCGACCGTTCTCATCGTGGGCGAGTACCTGCTCAATTTCCATCTCGGCGCCAACCACGAGATCGAGCGCTACCTCGAGGACAACGGGCTCGAGGTCATCGAGGCGCGCATGACCGACGTGATCCGCAAGACCTATTTCTACAAGCATGCGCAGTCGCGCGAGTTCCACGTCGACCTGTCGCTGCCCGAAAAGGCCTGGTACGCCACGGCGGACAACCTGTTCGAGCTCGCGCACGACCGTTGCGACCGCCTGGGCGCGGCGAGCCCGCTCTACGAGCCGCCGACGCGCATGCCCGAGCTCGTGCGCGCGAGCGATAAGATCCTGCACCATACGTTCGATGCGGGCGAGGGCGTGCTGATTCCGGCGGAGATTCTCGAGCACGCCAAGCGCGGCTGCCGCAACTTCGTGATCCTGCAGCCGTTCGGGTGTCTGCCCAACCATGTCGTGGGGCGCGGGCTCATCCATGCGCTCAAGGAGCAGTATCCCACGGCGCAGTTCCTGCCGCTCGACTACGATCCCGACGTGAGCTTCGCCAACGTGGAGAACCGTCTTCAGATGCTCATCATGAACGCCAAGGCGCAGAGGTGCGGTGAGGCGCATGGCGAGACCGCGTAAGGACGCCGATGCGCCCGATGCGCGCACCCGTATCATCGAGGCGTTTTGGGAGCTCATCGAGAACAACAGCATCTTCGAGCTGTCGGTTGGCGAGGTGACCCGCGCCGCCCAGTGCAATCGCGGAACGTTTTACTACTATTTTCACGATTTCGATGAACTCGTCGCCATCGCCATAGCCCAGCTGCTGCAGGATAACGAGCTCATCACCGATGCCCTCTGGCATTTTTCGAGCGAGGGCGACCTTTCGGCGTTCGACCGGCGCGACGTCCGCTGCCTGCTGCGGCGCATCGTCATCACCATGAGGGCGGGTGTCGCCGAGCAGGTCGTGCAGGGCATCCATACGATCATCATCGACCGCGTGAGAGAGATCGTCCACCCCGACGGAGAAGAGCTCAAGGCAGATTCGAGCTTTGCGGTGGGCTTTCTGGTCTCGGGCATCATGGGCTTTGTGATGGCGGTCGGCTTTGCCCGGGAGGGCGGCGAGGAGATAGACCTCGAGCAGCCGGGGGACAGCGCGTGCGCGTACCTGAGGGCGGTCGCCATGCAGACGGTGGAAACGGTCGCGCAAGTCGAGGGCGTCGATACATCCGAGCTGCTCGAACGCGTCTCCAAGGAGGCCGATGCCTATCGCGCATCGCGTGCGACGAGTCCCGACGTGGTGAAAGACGCCTAGGGTTTCTCTTGCGGGGCGCCTGTCGCGCATCGCGCGGTGAGTCCCGCGATGCGGTCATAACCTGCATTCATGTGAGCCGGGTTTATAGATATTCCTCCAGCTGTTAACATAGACAACCTGTGGGTAAAGAGACAAAAGCGCCGCCGACGGGCGGGCGTTTTGATTTCGATGAACTCATGTAAGGAAACGAGCATGTTAGATAGATTTACCGATCGAGCGCGCAAGGTCATGTCGATGGCCAAACAGGAGGCGCTCGATCTGCACTCAAATAAGGTGGGCACCGAGCACCTGCTGCTCGCACTCGCCAAGGAGGACGAGGGCATCGCTGCCGAGGCGCTGCGCTCGCTTGATATCTCCTACGACGACATCATGGACACCCTCAAGGAGGTCCAGACCACGGTTCCCGAGCCCAGCGAGGAGACCGAGGCTGCCAAGCTTGCCTTTACGCCGCTCGTCATTAGCGTGATGGAGCGCTCCTTCCGCGTGGCACGTGAGAACAACCAGACCTACGTGTCGACCGAGCACTTGCTGATTGGCATCGTCGAAGAGGGTAACGGCATGGCCATGGACATCCTCATGCGCCTGGGTGTGTCGTCCGCCTCCATCAAAAAGGCTATCGAGAAACTTACCGCCAAGGACCAGGACAAGAAGCGTCCGCTCGCTGGTGCCGGTGCTGGTCGTCCCGGTGCGGGTCTGCCGTTCTTTAGCGGCTCGGATGCCTCTCAGCAAAAGGGGAGCGGCACCGACACGCTCAAGCAGTTCGCCACCAACCTCACGCAAAAGGCGCGCGACGGCGAGCTCGATCCCGTGATTGGCCGCGAAAAGGAAGTCCAGCGCATGATGGAGATCCTTTCGCGCCGCACCAAGAACAACCCGCTTATCCTGGGCGATCCCGGCGTGGGCAAGACGGCCATCGTCGAGGGCCTGGCGCAGCAGATCGCTGCCGGCAACGTGCCCGAGAACCTCATGAACCAGAACATCTGGACGCTCGACCTGCCGGGCCTCGTTGCGGGCGCCAAGTATCGCGGTGAGTTTGAGGAGCGCCTCAAGAACGTGATCCAGGAGGCCACCGAGGCCGACGACGTCATCCTGTTTATCGACGAGATGCACACTATCATCGGTGCCGGTTCTGCCGAGGGCTCCATCGACGCGAGCTCCATGCTCAAGCCCGTGCTTGCGCGCGGTGCCTTCCAGATTATCGGCGCCACCACGGCCGAGGAATTCCGTAAGTACCTCACCAAGGATCCGGCCTTTGAGCGTCGCTTCCAGACCATCGATGTCGAGGAGCCGAGCGTCGAGGACACGGTCAAGATCCTGACCGCGCTCAAGCCGCGCTACGAGGAGCACCACCATGTGCGCTATACGCAGGGTGCTATCGAGGCCGCCGCGAACCTTTCCAACCGCTACATTCAGGACCGCTTCCTGCCTGATAAGGCCATCGACCTCATTGACGAGGCCGGCGCCCGCGCCCGCATCGCCGCCAACCGCGCGCCCGAGCCGGTGCGCGAGGCCGAGCATCGCGTGGAGGAGCTTAAGGCCGCCGCGCAGGAGGCCACCGAGAGCGACGACATGAACAAGGCCGCTGAGATCACCGAGCAGCAAAAGGCTGCCGAGATTGAGCTCGCCGAGGCCAAGGCTGCCTGGACGGCCGAGCTCGACGCCAGCCCGCTCACCATCGATGTCTCCCAGATTGCCGACATCGTGTCCGTGACCTCGGGCGTGCCGGTGTCCTCGCTCACCGAGAGCGAGAGCCGCCGCCTGCTGCAGGCCGAAAGCGTGCTCAAGACGCGCATTATCGGCCAGGACGAGGCCGTCGAGGCCGTTGCCAAGGCCGTGCGCCGCAGCCGCTCGCCGCTCAAGGACCCGCGTCGCCCCGGCGGCAGCTTTATCTTCCTGGGCCCCACCGGCACGGGCAAGACCGAGCTCGCCAAGACGCTCGCCGAGTATCTCTTTGGCAGCAAGGACGCGCTCATCAGCTTCGATATGTCGGAGTTTGGTAGTGAGTTCGAGGTCTCCAAGCTCATTGGTAGCCCTCCGGGCTATGTGGGCCACGACGAGGGCGGCCAGCTCACCAAGGCCGTTCGCCGTCATCCGTACTCGGTCGTGCTGTTCGACGAGATCGAGAAGGCGCACCCCGACATCTTCAATATCCTGCTGCAGGTGCTGGAGGAGGGCCGCCTGACCGATAGCCAGGGCAAGACGGTCGACTTCCGCAACACCGTGATCATCATGACGTCCAACGTGGGCGCCCGCGAGATCGCGCAGGATGCGAGCGTTGGCTTTGGCACCACCGGCGAGCAGGGCCTCACCTCGAGTGAGATCCGCGGCCGCGCGATGGGCGAGCTCAAGCGCCTGTTCCGCCCCGAGCTGCTCAACCGTATCGACGACATCGTGGTGTTCCAGAAGCTCTCGGGCGAGAACCTGACCAAGATTGCGCACCTGCTGGTGGACGATCTGCGCCAGCGCCTGATCGCAAACGGCATGAACATCAAGCTTACCGATGCGGCCTACGACAAGATTGTGGCGGAGGGTACCGACCTCACCAACGGCGCGCGTCCGCTGCGTCGTGCTATCCAAAAGCTCATCGAGGATCCGCTGTCCGAGGAACTGCTGGCTGGCGAGTGGGGCGAGGGCGATACCGTCCTGTGCGACGTGGCCGATGGCAAGTTTGTCTTTAGCCACGGCACGGGCGAGATCCCGGCACCGCGTCCGGTGGGCACGCTCGGTGGCGATACCGCCCCGGCGGCACCGCACACCGGCAACGCCGCGCCCGTGAGCGGCGGCGTGACCTCGGGCCCCGGCGGCATGATGCAAGCCGGTTCCGGCGCGCTGTAGGGTGTGGCGACAATTTGATACGCGCAATCGAGGCGCTCCGGAAAGGGCGCCTCGATTTGTAGAGCTGCGGAAGTTGTGGCCGTTACGCTATACGGTCCACCGTTAGCCGATGATGCGAGGGCGCTCGGCGTTTTCGACTGGTTTATGCACGCAAAGTCTGGGAATATACAAGTCGCATGTCTTACTGTCTAACCAGTTGCGCCAAGGAGGCACCATGGACTACAAGATTACCGGCTACGAGCCCGCCCAGCTGTTCCATTTCTTTGAGGAGGTCAGCGCGATCCCCCGTGGGTCTGGCAACGAGAAGGGCATCAGCGATTTCCTGGTCGCGTTTGCCAAGGAGCGCGGTCTCGATGTGTATCAGGACGAGGTCTACAACGTCATCATTCGCAAGCCCGCATCTGCCGGCGCCGAGAATGCCCCGACCGTGATGCTGCAGGGCCACATCGACATGGTGTGCGACAAGCTGGGCTCCGTTGAGCACGACTTTACGACTGATGGTATCGACCTGGTCGTCAAGGACGGCGTCCTCACCGCTAACGGTACCACTCTGGGCGCCGACAACGGTATTGCCGTCGCTCTGATGCTCACTGTTCTCGATGACGATTCGATCGTTCACCCCGCCCTCGAGTGCGTATTCACCACCGACGAGGAGACTGGCCTGGTTGGCGCCGAGACGCTCGACAAGTCCCAGATTAGCGCCCGCACCATGATTAACCTTGACTCCGAGGAAGAGGGCGTTGCCACCGTCAGTTGCGCCGGCGGCGTCGTCGTTACCTACACCTGCCCGATCGTGCGCGAGCATAAGACCGGTAGCACCCTCACGCTCGACATCTCCGGCCTGCTGGGTGGTCACTCCGGCAGCGATATCCACCTGGAGCGCGGCAACGGCAACCTCATCATGGCCCGCATCATCGACCGCCTGATGGTTGCCGGCGAGCCCGCCATCGTTAGCTTTAACGGCGGCACCAAGGACAACGCCATCAACCGTGAGTGCAAGGCCGAGCTGGTCTACGCTGATCACGCTGCCGCCGAGGCCGCGGCCCAGATCGCAAAGGGCATCATCGCCGACGTCACTGCCGAGCTCGAGGTCTTCGACCCCGGCTTTACCTGCACCGTCGAGATTGCCGATAACGCTGAGGTCGAGGCTATGGACCAGAAGTCCGCGCTTGCCCTCATCCGCGCCCTGCGTCTTGCCCCTAACGGCGTGATTCGCCGCAACGTCGCCACCGACGGCTCCGTCGAGGTTTCCTCCAACATCGGTGTGGTTGCCACCTCTGACGACCAGGTCAAGATTATGCTGTCCCCGCGCTCCTCGATCACCTCGCTGCAGAACGAGTTCAAGGACCGCCTGCAGACGCTCGCCGATGTCCTGGGCTTCGACGCCAAGTTTGAGTTCGAGTATCCCGGCTGGAGCTATGCCGAGCATTCGCCGGTCCGCGACGTCTTTGTCGAGAGCTATCGCGAGCTCTTTGGCTCCGAGCTGCGCATCGAGTCCATTCACGCCGGCCTTGAGTGCGGCCTGTTTGCCGAGGCCCTGCACGGCCTGGACGCCATCGCCGTGGGCCCGACGCTCTCCGATGTCCACACTCCGGACGAGAGCATGAAGCTTGCTTCTGCCGAGCGCTTCTACGAGCTGCTCATCGACGTCCTCAAGCGCCTCGCTGCGTAAAGGTTGCGCTAGCAGCAGTTCGAGCCACGTGCTAGCGGATTGCAAATGACATTACGAGAGGGGACATCCGAGCTTTTGCGACGGGTGTCCCCTCTCTTTTGTTTGATAATTGCGAAATTAAGGCCACCTAGTCCATTTCTGCCTTGATGAGGTCGAGGGTGCGCTGGCAGTTTTCGCGGACGGGGCCGAGCATATGCTCGCGCAGGTCCGCCATGCCGGGCAGATCGGCGTATTCGTCCATGACCTCTTCCATGCAAATGGGCACTTCGTAGGCGAGGTCCATCATGGTCGCAAAGCAAAACTTCTCGGATAGCCCGGCATCGGTAAGCGCCGCCTCCAGCACGGGGTCGCCCATACCGTGGTATCGGCGGATAGCGCCTGGACCGATGCGCCCCACACGATTTTCGCCGCCAACGCTCATGGCAAGGCGCGCCCGGCGGCGCATGCGCTCATACGCCAAACCCGACGCGACATCGTACATTCGAGCCATCATGGCTGCGCCGTCGTTTCCAAGGAGCAGGGAATAGTTTTTCGCGTGCGCATCCGGTGCGCCGATAATGGCGTTGAAGAACAGTATCTGCGTAAACAGATACAGGTTAAGTTGATGGTGGCTCGTATTTACGAGGAGCTCTTGAATGTCGCGGGTGGTCGGGCCGCCGTCTGCTGTGTACTTTTGGGCGGGCATCACCCCAAGTGCCTGACAGAGGTCTTCTTGATGTAGGCGCCTGATCATTCCGTCTTCGACTTTCACGCGGTCATAGCGCTCAACAATGAGGGCAGGTTCGTCCTCAAACATACGATATTCGACGTTTGCCGTTGCGATACCGGCGCGCTGGGCGCTTTTCATGCAGACAAACTCATTGAGAGCCTCGAGTTTAAATCCGATAACGCCATTTTTGAAAATATGCGTTGTGGGCGAGGAGCCCATGCATTCGCACCAGCGGCCGTTTATGAACGCGAGCGCGAACTTGCCCTGGTTGCCTCCAAGTGACCAACTTTCATCTAGACCCATCCACGATGCATCGCGGTCATCTCTGATCGACTTGAGACGGAGAGCAATTTCGTGGTCGTCTATAGGGCGGTAGTCGCCAGCGCGATGCAGGACGGCGTCGGCATCTTCTTCGGCACAAAACTGCACTCCGCCCGGACAGTCGAGTCCGATATGGCTGAGCAACGCAACGGGATTGTTGGGCCTAACGTTGAATTCGGCGGCAATCGCTTTTCGTTGGTCCTCGCTGTCGGGTAGAAGGCCAAACAAGTACGGATTCATGACCTGTTGGCCGTATGTGCGATTTGATACGGGTATGTTGGTCGATAGGGTTGGCCCGTCATAGTCATGATCGTAGGTAAAGCTGATAAGACCGTTCTCATCTTGCGTGAGCGTTCCCGCAGGTACGCCGCAAATAATGGTCCGAAGTGATGTTCTGGCCATTGGCTATTTCCCTTCGGGCTTGGTTTGGTTAGATGCGTTTGCGGCAATCGAGACTCCGAGATTGGACATGGCGAAATCGGCGAAGGCCCTGTCGTAGAGCTCGGACGTAAAGGGGACATCTGCGAGAGCCGGAACGGCTGCGCTGCGACGGTTGCGATGGTGAAAACGTTGAGCGTGATGGCGCCTGGGGGTACTACGAGGTTGCAAATCAGCATGCGGGGCGTCGACTGGTTGCTCGTTTTTCGATTCGTCGATATCCCCTTGAGCGGCGAGCGCCAGTCCAAGAGCACCGAAAACTGCCAGCAGCTTGTCGAGCCGAATGCCCGTGGCATCTCCCAGCTCGAGCGATGCGAGCAGGCGCTCCGAAACACCGGCTTTTTTAGCGAGGACGGCACGGGTGATCCCTTGCGCCTCGCGTGCCTGACGCACGTAGATGCCAGCTTGGCGCGGTGTGGTGATGGGAAGGATATCCACGGCGATCTCCTAACGTGCAGACTTTTGCATATCAGTATGACATGCAAAAGTCTGCATGAAAAGGCCTCATGCAAAACTCTGCATGAGGCCTCATACGGACGTTTAGTTTTGAAGGGTGTTTTACAGCACCAAAATCCCCAGGTGCTCCAGCAAAATCTTGAGGCCGATGAGGATGAGCACGACGCCGCCCACGATGGTGGCGGGTTTTTCGTAGCGCTCGCCAAAGGTGTGGCCGATCGCTACGCCGGCGACGGAGAAGATAAACGTTGTGACTCCGATAAGCGATACAGCGGGAACGATGTCAACCGAGAGCGCAGCAAATGAGATGCCCACGGCCAGGGCGTCGATTGAGGTGGCGATAGCCAGAATCAGGTACTCACCCAGGTCAATCTTTTCGGCATCCTTGCCGTCGCTCTCGTCCTCATCCTCGTCTTCGGTAAAGGCCTCCCACAGCATTTTGCCGCCGATAAAGGCCAAAAGGATAAAGGCGATCCAATGGTCGATGGGTCCGATGATGCTCATGAATTGACTGCCGAGCGCCCATCCGATTACGGGCATGCCGGCCTGGAAGCCGCCAAAGAACAGGCCGAGCACTACGGCGACCTTAAGGTTGATCTTCTTCATGCCAAGGCCCTTGCAGATGGATACGGCAAAGGCGTCCATCGAAAGGCCGATAGCGAGCAATACGAGCTCTGCGAGTCCCATAGTCTGGCTCCCTTTCTGCGGGCGGGCCCGCGTGTACCTCTTGGGGGAGTAACAAAAAAGACCCGTGGCGTACGCGTTGTGCGCACAGCCACGAGTCTCGTTCATTAAGGCAAGCCAGACCGCATCGGCCAGTATGTTGACTTGCCGCGCCACCGGAGGCGAACCCGGTCACGCGACTACTCCCTCATTTATGCGAATCCCGATGCTACCACATAAGCAGCTCATTTGGATTGGGGCTCTCAGCTGTGTTCGCTCATTCTGTAAGCATCGGATTTTGCGGGCGTCACAGGGGCAAACCGTGAGAAACTTATTGACGTTTATGGAGCGTATACGATGGGAGCGATGCCTTGGATAAGAACGAGCTGCAAAAGCGTATGGAACAGGCCATTCGCCTGACGGCACCTGGCCAGCCGATCCGCACCGCCCTCGACATGATCATTGCCGGTCACCTGGGTGCCCTTATCTGTGTCGGCGACACCGAAAACGTGCTCGCTGCCGGTAACGACGGCTTCCCGCTCAACATTTCGTTTACCTCGAACCGCCTGTTCGAGCTTTCCAAGATGGACGGCGCCATCGTCATCGATGGCGACCTCACCCAGATCCTGCGCGCCAACTTCCACCTCAATCCCGATCCCTCGCTCGCCACGAGTGAGACGGGCATGCGTCACCGTACTGCCGCTCGCATGTCGGTGCTCACCGACGCCATCGTGATCTCGGTTTCGGCTCGTCGCGCCGTCGTTAACGTGTACGTTCACGGCAAGAGCTACGAGATCCAGCCCGTCACCACCATCATGAGCTCGGTCAACCAGCTCGTCGCCACGCTCCAGACTACCCGTCAGTCGCTCGACCGCTCCCTGCTGCGCCTGACGGCCCTCGAGCTCGACGACTACGTCACGCTCGCCGACATTACCGGTATTTTCTCGAGCTTCGAGATCATGCAGCAGGCAAAGACCGAGCTTAAGGATTGCATTGTCAAGCTGGGCAACCAGGGCAAGCTCGTGCAGATGCAGCTCGAGCAGCTCGCGGGCTCCAGCATGGATACCGAATACGACTTGATGATCCGCGACTACGCAAGCGATTCCTCCGAGGCAAACGCCGAGAAGATCCGCGCCGAGCTGAGCCGCATGACGCCTAAGGACCTGTCCGACCCGCAGCACGTGGCGGCAGTTCTGGGTTACGACGACCTGGACGAGGACTCCGTCATGACGCCGCTGGGCCTGCGCACGCTTTCGCGCGTGTCCGTCGTGCGCGACGGCGTGGCCGAGAAGATCGTCGACGAGTACGGCTCGCTGCAGGAGCTCATGGACGACATCAGCGAGGATCCGGAGCGCTTGGGCGACTTTGGCGTCAACAACCCTGCCATTCTTGCGGACTCGCTGTACCGCATGAAGGGCACCAAACAGGGGAACGCATAATGGCGCCCGTGTGCGCCGTGGTCGTTGCCGGCGGCAGCGGCCAGCGCTTTGGAAATCCCGGCGGCAAGCAGCTCGTTAATGTGGCGGGCCGTCCGCTCATGAGCTGGTCCATCCGCGCGTTCGATCGTAGCGATAAGGTCGGCCATATCGTCGTGGTTTGCCCTGCCGAGCGCCGTGCCGAGATGCGCCGCCTGGCCATCGACCCGTTTGACTATGACACGCCCATCAGCTTTGCCGATGCCGGCGATACCCGTCAGGATTCCACCCGTGCCGGCGTGCATGCGGTTCCGGCGGGTTTCGAATATGTCGCCATCCACGACGGCGCTCGTCCGCTCATTACGACCGAGGCCATCGACCACGCTATCGACGTGCTCGTGAGCGACCGTGCCCTCGACGGTGTCGTGTGCGGTCAGCCCGCGATCGACACGCTCAAGATCGTTGACGGCGATAATATCGTCGAGACGCCGCCGCGTGAGCTCTACTGGGCAGCGCAGACGCCGCAGATCTTTAGCGTCGATGCTATGAAGCGCGCCCACGCTGCAGCCATTGCCGAGGGCTTTATCGGTACCGATGATTCGTCGCTGGTCGAGCGCATGGGTGGGCGCGTCCGCTGCGTCCAGAGCCCACGCGATAACCTTAAGGTGACGGTGCCCGAGGACCTGCGTCCCGTAACCGCGATTCTGCTTGGCCGCATGGCCGAGGGAGAGGACCTTCCCCATGTTCAGTAACCTGCGCATTGGCCATGGCTACGACGTTCACCGTCTGGTGGAGGGGCGTCGATGTATCATCGGCGGTGTCGACATTCCCTACGAGCGCGGCCTGCTGGGCCACTCGGATGCTGATGTGCTCGCGCACGCCTTGGCCGACGCCATTCTGGGCGCCTGCCGCGGGGGAGACATCGGCAAGCTATTCCCCGATACCGACCCTGCCTACGAGGGCGCCGACTCGATGGTGCTGCTTGCCCGCGTAATGGACTATGCGCGTGAGCTGGGCTTTGAGTTTGTCGATGCCGACTGCACCATTGCCTGCCAGCAGCCTAAGATCACCCCGCATCGCGATGCCATGCGCGCCAACCTTGCCCATGCCCTGGGCGTTGACGTCGAAAACGTGGGCGTCGCCGCCACTACGACCGAAAAGCTCGGTTGGGAAGGCCAGGGCGAGGGAATCGGCGCCTGGGCCGTTTGCCTGCTACAGAAAACCGTTAAGGAGTAACGAATGCGTATCTACAACAGCGCTACCCATAAAAAGGAAGAGTTCCAGCCCATCGAGTCCGGCAAGGTCCGCATGTATGTGTGCGGCCCCACGGTCTACGACAACATCCACATCGGCAATGCCCGCACGTTCATCAGCTTTGACGTGATTCGTCGCTGGCTCATCGCGAGCGGCTACGAGGTCACATTCGCCCAGAACCTCACCGATGTCGATGACAAGATCATCAAGCGCGCCAACGAGCAGGGCCGTACCGCCGCCGAGGTTGCGACGGAGTTCTCTGACAAGTTTATCGGCGTTATGCGCGCCGCCAACGTGCTCGATCCCGATGTGCGTCCTCGCGCCACCAAGGAGATCGGCCCCATGATCGCCATGATCAAGACGCTCATCGAGCAGGGCCATGCCTATGCCGCCGATAACGGCGACGTGTACTTTGCCGTGCGCAGCGATCCCAACTACGGCCAAGTCTCGGGCCGCAACATCGACGACCTTATGGTGGGTGCGCGCATCGAGGAGAACGAGGACAAGAACGACCCGCTCGACTTTGCCCTATGGAAGGCCGCCAAGCCCGGCGAGCCCAGCTGGCCGAGCCCCTGGGGCGAGGGCCGTCCCGGTTGGCACACCGAGTGCGCCGCCATGGTACACCGCTACCTGGGCACTCCGATTGACATTCATGGCGGCGGCTCCGACCTTGCCTTCCCGCATCACGAGAACGAGTGCGCCCAGGCCACCTGCGCCTGGCACCAGGGTTTCTCCAACACCTGGATGCACACGGGCATGCTGCTGGTCGACGGCGAGAAGATGTCCAAGTCGCTCGGCAACTTCTTTACGCTGGCCGAGGTCCTCGAGCAGCACTCTGCCGCGGCCCTGCGTCTGCTGATGTTGCAGACGAGCTATCGCTCGCCGCTCGACTTTTCTTGGGAGCGCCTGGAGGGTGCCGAGAACTCGCTCACGCGTATCGCCGGTACGGTCGAGAACCTGCGCTGGGCCGCGAACCATGCGACGGCCGATGCCGATGAGGCGGCATCCAAGGCGTTTGCCGCCAAGGCCGCCGAGACCCGTGCCACCTTTAAGGAGTGCATGGACGACGACTTTAACTCCGCCGGTGCCATGGGTGCTGTCTTTGGCTTTGTGACCGAGTGCAACCAGTACCTGGAGCAGGCGGGCGATGCTGCCGACAAGGCCGCAGTCCTGGCTGCCGCCGATACGCTGGCCGAGCTGCTCGATACGTTTGGCGTCGAGCTTCCCGAGCCCAAGGTCGAGCTGCCGCTGGGCCTGCTGGGCGTTGCCGCCGGCCTGGTTGCCTACACGGGTGACGACGTGGACGAGGCTGCTGCCAAGATTCTCGATGCCCGCGCCGAGGCCCGTGCCGCCAAGAACTGGGATCTGGCAGATGCCATCCGCGACCAGCTCAAGGACCTCGGGCTGACGATCGAGGATACCGCCGCCGGCACTCGTATTAAGAGTCTCTAGTATTTGTCGACCGTTCGAGGTGCGGCAGATTGCCTTGAAAGAGGAGGGCATAGACCTGGTGGTCATGCCCGACGATTGAAAGGCAAGGTGCCGTGGCTCGGACGGTCGATTCTTGTTCGTTATCTTTTTAAGGAGGTCACTTTATGGCCGACAATCGCAAGCGTGCGCCTCGTGGCGGCAAGCAGGCTGCTTCTGGCTCGCGTCCGATTCGCCGCAATGACCGCGCTGCCGCTCCCAAGGGCCAGCGCGATCGCACCCAGGCCGCACGTCCGCAGCGCGATCGCAACCGCGACGCTGTCCAGGCTCCCAAGGGCGAGTTTATCGAAGGTCGTCGTGCAGCCGCCGAGGCGCTGCGCACTGGTTTTCCCATCAAGTGCGCGCTCATTGCCGAGGGCGGGGAGCGCGATGCCGCCTTGTCGCGCCTGGTCGACGACCTCAACGCCGTGGGTGTCCGCATTAAGTATGTGCCGCGCGCGCAGCTCGACGCACTGTCGAGCCACGGCGCTCACCAGGGCATCGCGCTCGAGGTTGGCAACTTCCCCTATGCCGATGTCGCCGATATTCTCGACCGCGCAGGCGAGGGCCCGGCACTTGTCGTGGTGCTCGACCACGTGACTGACGACGGCAACTTTGGCGCCATCGTGCGCTCCGCCGAGGTTGTGGGCGCGGCGGGCGTCGTCATTGCCAATAAGCGTGCCGCCGGCGTGACCGTGGGCAGCTATAAGACCTCAGCCGGTGCCGTCATGCATCTGCCTATCGCGCAGGTTCCCAATATCGCCCGTGCGCTCGACGATTTTAAGGCCGCTGGTTTTTGGGTGGGCGGTGCTTCCGAGCACGCCGAAGGCAGTTGCTGGGATGCTCCTTTCGAGGGCCGCGTGGCGCTCGTCATGGGCTCCGAGGGCGACGGCATCTCGCGTCTGGTGCTCGAGAAATGCGACTTTTTGACCAAGCTTCCCCAGCGCGGTATGACCGAGAGCCTCAATGTTGCCCAGGCGACCACGGCGCTGTGCTTTGAGTGGCTGCGCCGCAACGCCGGCGAGCTGATGGGGGAGGAGTAGCGCATGTCCAAAAAGAACCGTGCCAAGTCCAAGGCCAAGCGCTTTGGCGAGGGCTCGGCCAAGCCGATTGTTTCGGCCGCGACCTATGGCGTGGGCGGCAATGCGTTTGCGCAGGCTATCGCCGACCCAGTCTCGACGGTGCACTCCAACAAGCCCGAGCTGCTGGTGGTCGACGGTTACAACGTGATCCACTGCACGCCGCGCTACGAAAAGCTCGTGTACGACCATTCCGACGATCCGTATTCCAGCGACGTTCACGATATGGCGCGCACGGCGCTCATTAATGACGTAGCTGCGTTTGCCCAGGGCCGCTACGAGGCCGTGATCGTATTTGACGGCGCGGGCAATATCTCCAGCGAGCGCCCCAACCTACCGGCCCGCGGTGTGCGCATTGAGTTTTCGCCGACGGGTGTTTCGGCCGATACCGTGGTGCAGAAGCTCTGCATCGAGGCGCGCGAGGAAGGCCGCGCGTGTTCTGTAGTGTCGAGCGACGGCACGATCCAGGCCGTCGTCATGGGCAAGGGCGTTACGCGCATCTCGAGCCGTATGCTGGTGGACGAGATCAAACAGATCGACAACGACGTGCACGAGGCCGAGGAAGCTCCACAAATCAAGATGACTCTGGGCAGTCGCCTGAGCCCCGATGCCCTGGCCAAGCTCAAGGCCCTGCGCGGGAGGTAGGGAAGTTGGCGGGGCAATGCTGCCTCGCTAACTCCATTCAGCGATGTCGATCATTCTTTCGAGGCGCCACGTTAGCGCCTCTTTTAGATATGGCAGCCTTGCCGTGAGCGCGTCGTTTCTGGAAAGAATCTCGATTGCCTCGTCAACGAAGCCTTCGAGTTTGTCGCAGCCAAACCAGCCCATGTCCTCGACGAGCAACATTTGTTTGGCGGGGCTTGAATGAAATTGTGCGCTGGTAAAACTGTGCTCTCCCGCCCTAAGCTCCTCTAGTGATATGTTGCACCAGAGCGATGAGCCCGAATCGAAGATGGGGGCAGGTCTGCAAGCTTGCGTGTTGACGTTTCGCACGAGGCCGAAGTTGCGCCAATGACGATCGTAGTTGGCAATGATGTCGTCACATACGATCATGCGGTCAAGGGCATCCTTGACGCCTGTCACCCCGAGCTCCTCGCAGTTTGCTACATATCGCTCGTAGTCGGTTAGCCGTTCATCTGCGTTTGCGTGCTGGTTTACATAGAACGCAGGGACATACTCTTCTTCATCAGTTAAGAAGACATCGCATGTGCTCAGGGCGGAAGTGCCCGTGCCCTCGAGCGAGTAAGGCACATAATCGCAGGCGTTTAGGATGCGACGGTGGAGCGCGGTCGCCACCAGCTCGTTATAAGGTTCCTGGTCCAGGTGCGCTCCTGCCTTATGCAGAATTCGACGTTCGCCCTCGCACGTCCAGTACTTTTGAAGATTGCCGTCCGAGGTGTTATCGGGCTTTGCGGCAGCCGCTTTTCCCTCTGGGGCAAAGGGTGCAATGGACAGCGAGACGTCATCAAAGGCGTTATTGAAGAAGTTGATATCCTCCCAGGTGAGACCGGAACCTTGGGGCCTAATCCAATACTGGTCGGATAAGGAGAGGCCGAGATTTCGCTGGACGAGTTCATCGGGAACATCGACTGCGGCTTCTGCAAGCAGGGAGGCTAGCCCAATGCGTGCGAGCGGGATACCGCGGCCGCGCCACCAGATGCGGAAGGAGTCTAGCGATATGGGGCTATTAGGGCCAAATACTCCAATAGGGGCGTGGGCGTAATCGATGTCGGCACCGATGTGGGTAAAGTCTTTTCGCGATGTACTGTAGACCAGCTGAGCGACTTCGTACGTGCGGTTCATGAGGGTGAACGCGATCTCGCTCTTACCGTGGCCGCGGCGGGGACGTCCCCCCGTTTTGGTCACAGAGCGGAGTCGCGTGTCGACGCTGTCTTTGTCGATGAGCCATACACCAGAAGCCTTGCGGGCCTCAAGTGCTCCGTTTTTTATGAGCTCCTGCACCCTGCGCGGAGTGATGCCGAGCAGCTCGGCGGCTTCTTTGGTAGTAAGCATCGCGAAACCCTTCGCCAGAACGAATAGTTTTATATATAGCAATTGTAATTAAAACTATTCGTTCTGGCGAATGGTTTTAAGATTGAGGGCGCACTGACAGAAATGAACGGGCCTGGTACGCGTTGTTGCTGGATTTTGCATATTTGTATAACGCCGTGCGGCCTGTTGCGCCCCGTCCGCAATTCCTTTATTCTTAACTCGCTTCGCGTGAAAGCGCCAAGTGTGCCAGTGTGGCGCAACGGTAGCGCAACTGATTTGTAATCAGTGGGTTGCAGGTTCGATTCCTGTCACTGGCTCCATGAGAGTTTCGGGCTCTGTTTCCTTGTGGGACAGGGCCCGTTTCTATTTATGTCGATAAGTCAGCGTGTTTGGCGCCAACCAAGCTTCAGGTTTGTCTCGATCCGTAACACGAGTGGGCTGAAGACCCTCCTTATAGTTACAGATCGAAACATTGCCAAGGGAAGGCCGATAACATCTCGATCCGTAACACGAAGAGGCTGAAAACCGTTCTTACTGTTACAGAATGAGACGTAAGCGGGGGTTTCTGCGAAACATCTCGATCTGTAACAGATAGGGGAGGAATAACCCTCTTACTGTTACAGGTCGAGACATAGGCCGGGGCGAGGTTGGTCATCGTCATCGAGCGTGGATTATCGGACACACGAGCGTGGAAAATCTTCCGCCTAGTGAATGAGCGTGGATAATCTGCCACTTTGGATTCGATGGCACGGCAAAGTGGGAGATTATCCACGCTCGATTTTGCCTGGGAAGAGCAATCTTCTGTCTGGGCAGCCCCGATCTCGACCTATATATAGGTGCAAATAAGCTGGTATCGAAGTTCGATACTGAAGGTGTACTCCACTACAGCAAAGTGTTACCTTGGGAAACGTCACCTCAGTATCCAAAACCACTGTCCTTCATATCCAAACTCAATAAAACCGCAGGTCACGGCTATATAGATACGCCCGGCACCGTGTATCTAGAGGTTTTCGTTGACAGCCCCCAAGGTGGCATCGTATTATCTTCTTCGTTCGCGGGGGCGGCGGTCCAAAAGACCAAAGGACCTGCGGATACTTGAACGATTGGGAGTTTGCCCGAGTGGTTAATGGGGACGGGCTGTAAACCCGTTGGCTCTGCCTACATAGGTTCGAATCCTATAGCTCCCACCCGTCAAGTGCCTGTATAGCTCAGTCGGTAGAGCACTTCGTTGGTAACGAAGAGGTCACCAGTTCAAGTCTGGTTGCAGGCTCCATTTGGCGGTGTAGCTCAGTTGGTCAGAGCACACGGTTCATACCCGTGGCGTCACTGGTTCGAATCCAGTCACCGCTACCATAGGTAACACGGTGGCTTCTCAATAGTATGTTGAGAGGCCACTATGGTATAAAGGCAAAGTCCCGTCCGGGGACGACCTGTTAAGAGGAGGGCTTTATGGCCAAAGAGAAGTTTGAGCGCACTAAGCCGCATGTTAACATCGGCACCATTGGTCACGTCGACCACGGCAAGACCACGCTGACCGCTGCCATCACCAAGGTTCTCTCCGAGACCGAGGGCTGCAAGGCTGACTTCACTGCGTTCGAGAACATCGACAAGGCTCCCGAGGAGCGCGAGCGCGGCATTACGATTTCCGTCTCCCACGTTGAGTACGAGACCGCTGCCCGTCACTACGCTCACGTTGACTGCCCGGGCCACGCTGACTACGTCAAGAACATGATTTCCGGCGCTGCTCAGATGGACGGTGCCATCCTGGTCATCGCCGCCACCGACGGCCCCATGGCTCAGACCCGCGAGCACATCCTGCTCGCCCGTCAGGTCGGCGTTCCCTACATCGTCGTCTTCCTGAACAAGTGCGACATGGTCGACGATGACGAGCTCATCGACCTCGTCGAGATGGAGACCCGTGAGCTCCTCTCCGAGTACGATTTCCCCGGCGACGACATCCCCGTCATCCGTGGCTCCGCTCTGGGCGCTCTCGAGGGCGACGCCAAGTGGATGGACGCCATTCGCGAGCTCATGAAGGCCGTCGACGAGTACATCCCGACGCCTGCTCGTAACAACGACCTCCCGTTCCTGATGGCCGTTGAGGACGTTATGACCATCTCCGGCCGTGGTACCGTTGCTACTGGCCGTGTCGAGCGCGGTGAGCTCAAGCTCAACGAGCCCGTCGAGATCGTCGGCATCAAGGATACCCAGAACACCGTCGTTACCGGTATCGAGATGTTCCGTAAGTCCATGGACTTCTGCGAGGCTGGCGACAACGTCGGTCTGCTGCTCCGCGGCATCAAGCGCGAGGACATCGAGCGCGGCCAGGTTCTCTGCAAGCCCGGCTCCGTTACCCCGCACACCAAGTTCACCGGCGAGATCTACGTTCTGACCAAGGAGGAGGGCGGCCGTCACACCCCGTTCTTCGATGGTTATCGTCCGCAGTTCTACTTCCGTACCACCGACGTTACCGGTACCGTGAAGCTGCCTGAGGGCACCGAGATGGCTATGCCTGGTGACCACATCACCATCGAGGGCGACCTCATCCACCCGATCGCCATGGAGGAGGGCCTGCGTTTCGCTATCCGCGAGGGTGGCCACACCGTCGGTTCGGGCATCGTCTCCACGATCATTGAGTAAATTAGCTCTTTGATATAGCTGACTTAGAGAACCCGGCACTTATATGGGTGCCGGGTTCTTTTCTGCAATGGATATTAAGCCGTTGCTGGTGTCGAGAGGATCGATAATGGTCCTGGATGCACCGTCGATTAGCTCTCGATGGCTTCATTGATGTGTTCCAAATATGAATGGATCCACCGAGAACCAATTGACTCGAGGTTTTCATTGACAGCACTTACGTGGAGCTGATAAAGTAACAACTCGTGCCCGTACGGGGCGGAAATGAAAGGTTCAGGATACATGCGTACTCTAGTTACTCTTGCGTGCACTGAGTGCAAGCGCCGCAACTATACGACCACCAAGAACAAGTCGACCATGCCTGATCGTATGGAGATCAAGAAGTATTGCCCCTGGTGCCGTCACCACACGCTGCACAAAGAGACTCGCTAGTCTCTAGTCACATACGCCAGTAGTTCAATTGGTAGAGCATCGGTCTCCAAAACCGAGTGTTGAGGGTTCGAGTCCTTCCTGGCGTGCCAGTCATTATTCCGTAAGCTCCCACTTGGGGGCTTACGGTTTACTCATGTATAAGCGCATTGCGCGGAGGTAACCCAAATGGCCAACAAGAAGAACAAGAAGAAGGCTCAGCAGCCGGCACCTGCCAACAAAGCTGCCGCCAACTCCAAGGTTGAGGCCAAGAAGGCCGTTGCCAAGAAGAACGAGAAGGCTGCGAAGTCCAAGAAGAACGAGAAGCCTGGTTTCTTCGCCCGCACCAAGAAGTATTTCGCTTCGGTCAAGTCCGAGATGAAGCGTGTCACGTGGCCCGATAAGAAGGAGCTCGTGAACTACTCGGTTGTTGTTTGCGCTTCTCTGATCGTCGTCGGCGTCGTCATCGCTCTGCTCGATGCTGGCTTTGGCGAGGCTCTTGCTCTGTTCTCTGGATTGAGGGGCTAAACCATGTCTAAGCGTTGGTACGTCGTTCACACTTACTCTGGATACGAGAACCGCGTTAAGTCCGATCTCGAGCATCGCATCGAGACTATGGGCATGCAGGACCGTATCTTTGATATCGAGATTCCTATGGAGCGCGTCACCGAGATTAAAGAGGGTGGCAAGCGTGAGACCAAGGATTCCAAGATCTTCCCGGGTTATGTCCTGGTCCGCATGGAGATGGATGACGATGCTTGGACGTGTGTTCGTAACACGCCTGGCGTCACCGGTTTCCTAGGCGGCAACGGCAAGCCCGCTCCGCTTTCCCGCGACGAGTACAACAAGATGACTCGTCGTCCCGGTAAGGGCGATTCGCCCAAGCGCACCTCGGTTGATATTGAGGTCGGTACGTCCGTCCGCGTCACCGATGGCCCCCTTACCGACTTTGATGGCAAGGTCTCCGAGGTTAACACCGAGGCTGGCAAGCTCAAGGTCACGCTGATGATCTTTGGCCGCGAGACGCCGGTCGAGCTCGACTTTAACCAGGTCGCTGTCATCGCTTAAGTTTTCGTCCGTTCGCGCGAGCGTGCTTCTTCTGTGACTGCTCATCTCAGGAGTGCTTCTAACACGTGCGTGCTTACGATATAGCAAGTACTTCACACTCGTGATTCGAAAGGAATGACCATGGCTGAGAAGAAGGTTGCCAACGTCATTAAGCTCCAGATTCCTGCTGGTGCAGCAAACCCCGCTCCTCCCGTCGGCCCCGCCCTGGGCGCTGCTGGCGTGAACATCATGCAGTTCTGCCAGGCCTTTAACGCCGAGACGCAGGACAAGAAGGGCGACATCATCCCCGTTGAGATCTCTGTCTACGAGGACAAGTCCTTCTCCTTCATCACCAAGACCCCGCCGGCGGCTCACCTTATCAAGAAGGAGCTGAACCTCAAGTCTGGTTCCGCTAAGCCCCAGGCTGACAAGGTTGGTCAGCTCTCCCAGGAGCAGCTCACCAAGATCGCCGAGATCAAGATGCCGGACCTCAATGCCAACGACATTGACGCCGCCAAGAAGATCATCGCCGGTACCGCCCGTTCCATGGGCGTCACCATCGCTGAGTAGCGATTTCTTATGGTAACGGCGGGTGCTCCGACCGGGGCGCCCGTTAAATGTGTGCAATAGGGCACACGATACGATGTGGGAGGGCTCACGCCCGTTTAACCACAGGAGGTAATGCACATGGCTAAGCATGGTAAGAGCTATAACGCCGCTGCCGAGAAGATCGACCGCGCCACGCTCTACACCCCCCTTCAGGCTGCCAAGCTCATCAAGGAGCTCGACACCGCCAAGTTCGACGAGACCGTCGAGGCTCACTTCCGTCTGGGCATCGATACTCGTAAGGCTGACCAGAACATCCGTGGTTCCATCTCCCTGCCCCACGGCACCGGCAAGACCGTTCGTGTTGCCGTCTTCGCCGAGGGCGAGAAGGCCCGTGAGGCTGAGGCTGCCGGCGCCGACATCATCGGTTCCGACGAGCTCGTCGCCCAGATTCAGAAGGGCGAGATCAACTTCGACGCCGCTATCGCTACGCCGAACATGATGGCCAAGGTTGGCCGCATCGGTAAGATCCTTGGTCCCCGTGGCCTCATGCCGAACCCCAAGCTCGGCACCGTGACCATGGACGTCGCCAAGATGGTCTCCGAGCTCAAGGCCGG
>CABUJH010000028.1 GCA_902491895.1 uncultured Collinsella sp.
ACAGTCCTGCGCAAGACGAAGGCCACATTAAGTGGCCTTCTTTGCGTGCGGAACTCATTTTGAGCAAGCACCCGCCCTGCCGGGGCTCCCGGGTTCTGCAACGACTCGGCCGTTCGGGTCAGGTAGGCTGAATGGAATAGAGTGAATGGGCGCGCCGTTTGCACGCCCATTTTTTGTGGATGTGGCGCAGGGGCGGTCCCCTTGGTCACATCGTGCCCCAAGATTTCCAAAAAGTTAACCTTTGTTGACCTTAATAGTTAGATAAACTAAACTATTTTCCAAAAGTGTGCTCGAGCAAACTTGTTTACTCGGGTGCTGAGGCACCGTGCCGCGTCCAATGCGGCAAAAGGGAGAAGCAACATGAAGAAGTCGACGTTCAATACCCTGCTTGTCGGTGGCGGTTTTCTGCTTGGCACGGCCGGCATCAAGCTGCTTACCAGCGCTCCGGTCAAGAATGCCTGCGTGCAGGGTATCGCGTGCGGCATGCGCATCAAGAACTGCTACCAGGACATGGTCGAGCAGGCCAAGGCTAATGTCGACGACATGGTTGCCGAGGCGGCCTACATCACCCAGAGCGAGGCCGCTGCTGACGAGGCAGCCGAGTAACGCTCCCAGGCACAAACTATGAGATTCTCGATTATTAGCGAGATCCCCGGCAGGACCCGTCTTCAATTGGCGGGTCCTGTGCCAGAGAGCGATCTCGATGCACTTCTTAAGCTCAGCGGCGGTATCGACGGCGTGCACAAGGTGCGCGTGTATGGCCGCATTGGCCAGATGGCGCTGGAGTACGACGAGCCGCGCCGCGCGAGCGTGCTCGACGCCTTGGGCGCACTCGATGCTCAAGCTATCGCCGATGCCAAGTCGGGCTACGTGATGCAGCTTGAGCCACGCAAGCACAAGCTCGTCATGGATCTGGCGACACTCGTCGGTGCCCATTACGCACGTCGCTGGTTCTTGCCGGCGCCCCTGCGTGCGGTGTTTGTCGTGGCCGGTTACATGGCATTTTTGCGCGCTGCCCTTCATGAGCTGGCGCAGCCGCGCCTGACCGTTCCCGTGCTCGACGCTTCGGCCATCGGCATCTCGTTCGTCAAGCGTGATGTTGACACCGCGGGCCAGACGATGTTCCTGCTCAACGTGGGCGAGCTGCTCGAGGACTACACCCGCGCCATGAGCGAAAACGAGCTCATCAACTCGCTGCTCGATGTGCCCGACAAGGCGCAAAAGGTCGTCGGCGACACCGAGGTGAGCGTTGCCGCCACCGAGCTTGAGCCCGGCGACTTGGTAGCCGTGCGTACTGGCATGTCCATTTGCATCGACGGCGTGGTCGAGCAGGGAAGCGCCATGGTCAACCAGGCGACCCTGACCGGCGAGCCGCTGGCCGTCGAGCGCAGCGCGGGCGACGACGTGTTCGCCGGTACCGTCGTGGAAGACGGCAGCATCTTGGTGCGCGTGCGCGCCAATACGGCTCAGACCAAGCTCCGCTCAATCGTCTCGCTCGTGCAGACGGCCGACTCGCTCAAGTCCGAGGGCCAGTCGCATATGGAGGACCTTGCCAACAAGATCGTCCCGTGGAACTTCCTGCTCGCGGGCCTAGTTGCGCTTACCACCCGCAGCCTCATCAAGACCTCAGCGGCGCTGATGGTCGACTACTCGTGCGCACTCAAGCTCACGGGTTCCGTCGCCGTCATGACCGCCATGAGCGATGCCGCCAAGATGGGCGTCATGGTCAAGGGTGCGAAGTACTTTGAGTCGTTTGCCAAGGCCGATACCATTGTCTTTGACAAGACCGGTACGCTGACCGAGGCCCAGCCGCGTCTAGCTTGCGTGCTCACGACCGACGGCTGGAGCGAGGACGAGGTCCTGCGCCTTTCCGCTTGCTTGGAGGAGCATTTCCCGCATCCGGTGGCACGCGCCGTGGTCAACGCCGCCCGCGAGCGCGGGCTCGAGCACCGCGAGCGCCATGCTGCCGTCGAGTACATCGTGGCGCATGGTATTGCTTCGTCCATTGAGGAGCGTCGCGCCATCATCGGTTCCGCGCACTTTGTGTTTGAGGATGAGGACGCGCAGCTCGAGTCTGACATTAAGGAGCGCATTGAGTCCCAGATGCAGGGCCTGTCGCCGCTGTATCTGGCGGTCGACGGCACCGTTGTGGGCGTGCTCGGTATCGAGGATCCGCTCAAGCCTGGGGTCCGTGAGGCCATCGCCGACCTGCATGCGCTGGGCGTTAAGCACGTGGTCATGCTCACGGGCGACTCGGAGCGCACGGCCGAGCGCATTGCTCGCGAGGCAGATGTCGACGAGTTTAAGGCCGAGCTGCTGCCCGAGGACAAGTACGCGTATGTTGAGCGCATTAAGGGCGAGGGGCGCCACGTTGCCATGGTGGGCGACGGCGTCAACGATTCGCCGGCGCTGGGTCTGGCCGACGTGGGGTTGGCAATGGGAGGCGGAAGCGACATCGCCAAGGAGGTCGCCGATATCATCCTGACCGATACGGATCTGGCTGCAATCGTGCGTCTACGCCGCATGAGCCAGGGGCTTATCGACCGTCTGACGAGTTCGTATTCCAAGGTGATGCTCACCAACTCGGCGCTGTTGGCATTGGGTATTACCGGCATGATCACTCCGCAGACGTCGTCACTGCTGCACAACGGCTCAACGATCGCCTACAGCCTGGGCAACGCGAAGGCTTACCTGCGCTAGCGTTTTCGATTGAGTATATGGCCTGCATTCGGGCGGCACCGCAGCCGCCAGGGTGCAGGCCTTCTTTTGTTTGACGATATGTTAGCTCGGATATATGCTCGTGCTAGCAATGCTAGTAAATGCTGAAGGTGAGGTTGAGATGGCTACCGTTGGCAGCATGGCACAGGTGAATGTTCGCGTAGATCGCTCGGTTAAAGAGCGCGCCGAGGAAGCGCTGCAGCTTTCGGGCAGGTCGCTGCCCGAGCTCATCAAAAAGGTCGTGGCCAAGGTCGCGCAGGGTGGCGGGCAGTGTGAGGAAGTGCTTGCGGCCGTCGACGACCGGCAGCAGGCCGTCGCGCCCGATACTCCGTTCGTCGCGTCGTGGGCAGCGGCAGACCGGCTCTATGCAGACTTGGGCATCGCTGCGTCGCCCGTATCCGACGATCGCGGTTGGGACACAATCTATTCCGAAGCCATGGACGAGCGCTATCGCCAAAAGGGGATGATCCAGTGAGTGGGGTTCCCCTCAAAATAATGGTAGACGCCAACGTATGGGTCGATTCGTTTTGCGTCGACCATGCCGAGTCGCTTGCCGCGCGTGCGTTTATTGGGCAGGCGACGGAGGCGGGGGCGTTGCTGTTCTTCCCGGTGCATATCGCTAAGGACGTGCTGTACGTTGTCCAACACGAGCTGAAGCGTAGCGTTCTTGCCAGCGGGGGAGCGCTCGACGAGGCATCTGCCCGCGCAATTGGCGATGCGGCGTTGGCGTTTGTTCGGAACATGACCGAAAACGCCACGGCCGTGGGTGCAGATGCGTCGGACCTTTGGCTGGCCGACAAATACTTAGCGCTCCATCGCGATTACGAGGACAACTTGGTACTCGCTGCGTGCAAGCGCGCGCAGGTCGATTACTTGGTGACCAACGATCGCAAGCTGCTCGAACATGCCGATCTCGCAGCAAAGACCCCGCGCCAAATGATGCCGATTCTTGCTTTGGCCGAACGTGGCGGCGCGGCCATCGGTTGATGCGAAGTGTTTGCGGGCCTCTTGGACGACGATGCGCCAAGGGGCCCGCGTCTGCTATTTACAAAAGCTCGGCCTTGATGGCGGGACTTTCTGCGAGCTGCTCGGCTGCCTTTTCTTCGGAGCTGTTGAGCGCAGCTAAGCTGCGGTAGACCCACTCGTTGACCTGGGTGTTCTTGACGCCTGCGGTCTGCATAAGGGCGCCTACCTCGCGGATTGCTGCGAGCAGATCGGCTTTGGGACCCGCGAGCTCGACCTCGACGCCGTGGTAGGCGGTCACGCCGCGGTTTTCGCTCACGTGGTCGATAAAGCCCTCGACGGTCTCAAGCTGCTGGGCGAGAGCTGCATCATCGTCAGCGTCCAGCGCAACAAGGGCGTTCGAAACCGTGAGGGCGGGATGTCCGCAGGGGACAAAGCCTTCGATGACATCCATAGCTTCGGTAATGGTTGAGCCCAGGCCTGCGAGGGCATTGACAAGTTGCTGCTTGGTATCCATAACGGTCCTTTCGACGGGTCAATTTTGCTTGGCGAAAATATACGTGACGCGATCGGTAGCAAAAGTGCGAAGTGCGGCGCACATTGGGGTCTTCACAGCTCGTGCATAGAACAGCTGTCCGCTTTCAGAACGTGGTAAGATAACACTCCACAAGCGGGGCTCGCCCTGCATGTTCCTTGAAAAGTCGACGGGTGTTGGGCGCTCGTGCCCAATGCCATCCAGACTTTCCCAACATTCGGGGGGCGACTGGTTTCGACACGATAGCTCTGAGAGAGGAAGCAAGCCGAGGTCTCCTCGCCTCGTTAAACAGGGGTACCGTCAAATTGAATTGACAACAACTCTTCTTTTGAGCCTATGGCTCTCGCTGCTTAGTTTATAGCGGCGCGTCAACCCGGTGATTTCCCCGACACCGGCGCGACGTCATTTTAGGGGAATGCTCCTGCGCACGTAATCGGTATGGCGCGGGCTAAGACCGAACCGGTTAGGACACCGCGAGCGTGTCGCTGCGCGCAAAGCGTCCGAGACTAAACCAGCGACTGAGCTTGGAGATGCCAATCAGGGGGCTTTCGTGGACCGGAGTTCGATTCTCCGCGCCTCCACCATAAGTAACAGGCAGGTAGAGAAGTGTCTCTACCTGCCTTTTTATTTCTAGTCCGCACCGCGGAGAATCGAACTCTATGCAGGGCGCGAGCGTTAAGCAAACGCGAAGCGTTTGTAGCGAGCGGGCGAGGGCGCCGGCAGGCGGCCGAAGCCGGTGCGGATTTGCGAAGCAAATACGCGGATTCTCCGCGCAATGCCTCAGCCCAAAACAGATGCGATGTCGATTGGATGACAGCCGACAATGCCCCCGCGCCAACGTCATCTCTACCCGCGGAGAATCGAACTCTGTGCAGGGCGCGGGCGTAAAGAAAACGTCGCAGCAGCGCAGGTGGGACGCGCTTTCCCAATGGCGGCCCAGGCGGAAAGCACGTCCCGGAATCCGCATTCAGACTGGGACGTAGTTTCCGGATGGCGCCTCAAGCGGAAACTGCGACCCGGAATCGAGCCGTAGAGTGGGACATGCTTTCCCAATGGCAGCTCAAGCGGAAAGTACATCCCGGAATCCTCGTTCGGAATGGGATGCAATTTCCAAATGAATGGCTAGCGGAAAGCGCATCCCGGAATCTCGCCTCAAACTGGGACACACTTTCCGCTTCACCTGCCGCCTTGAAAAACCTGCGCGCTCGCCATCCCAAAACTGGGTAGAAGAAGGCCAAAACGCAATCGCAGGAGGTCAATATGACTGCAGAAGATAAAGCAAAGAACGCTGGCAAGGTCGCGCTCGTCCTGGAGGGCGGCAGCTTCCGCGGGCAATTTACCGCGGGCGTGCTCGATGTTCTTATGGAGGCTGGCGTCGAGATTCCGGCTGTCTACGGTGTATCGGCCGGCGCCCTCAACGGCGTGAACTACAAGTCGCACCAGATCGGCCGTGCCAATCGCATCAACCTGGCTTTCTGCAGCGACAGCCGCTTCATGGGCGCCGCATCGTTTGCGTCCACGGGCTCCATTGTGGGTTACGACTTTATTTTCAACGATGTCCAGGACCGCCTGGATCCCTTTGACAATGAGACGTTCGACGCGAGCCCCATCGAGATGTACGCCGTCGCGACGGACATGCTTTTTGGAACCGCCACGTACCTCCCGGTCAAAAGCGCCGTGCTCGATCTCGACGCCGTACGCGCCTCGACGTCGCTGCCGCTGGTGACGCCGCCGGTCGAGATTGACGGGCACAAATACGTCGACGGTGGCGTAGCCGATTCGATCCCCATCGAGCACGTGCTGGAGGAGGCGGGCTTCGATCGCGCGGTTGTCATCGTCACGCAGGACCGCTCGTACGAGAAAAAGCCTTACGAGTTTATGCCTGCCGCGCGCGCCCGCTATGCCGACTACCCCTATCTGCTCGAGGGAATCGAGACGCGCCATGACCGCTACAACATACAACGCATGCACCTGTGGAAGTATGAGCGCGAGGGCCGTGCGCTGGTCGTCGCTCCGCAAAAGCCGGTCGAGGTCGGCCACGTTGAGCACGATTCGGCAAAGCTCCTCGACCTGTATATCCAGGGCCGTCAGGAGGCAAAGCGCTTGCTGGGAGATATCGAGGCGTTTGTCGAGCGCTAGCGTCGCGACGTCATGACCCATGGATGACATGTGCAGAAACTCTGGTCGGAGCCAAAATACCTGTTGACTCGTACGGCGAGCGGGGTAATATGGACGGGTTACTTGCAGAGCCCCGTGAATCTCTGTAACAACACGTACTGTACATGGAGGAGTCTAAGTGATTTCGAAATCGACTCACTACGCCAAGCAGGGCGAGGTCCAGCGCAACTGGGTTCTCGTCGACGCCGATGGTGCTGTCCTGGGCCGTCTTGCCACCCAGATCGCAATGATCCTGCGCGGTAAGAACAAGCCCCAGTTCACGCCCAACAGCGACTGCGGCGACTTCGTTGTCGTCATCAACGCCGATAAGGTCCAGCTTACCGGTAACAAGGCCGACACGAAGACCTATTATCGCCACAGCGGCTACAACGGCGGCCTCAAGGCTGAGAGCTTCCGCCAGGCTATGGAGAAGCACCCGGAGAAGGTCATCGAGCGCGCCGTTCGCGGTATGCTGCCCAAGACCACCCTCGGCCGTGCCCAGATGACCAAGCTTAAGGTCTACGCTGGTGCCGAGCATCCGCATGCTGCCCAGAACCCCACGAAGATTGAGCTGGAGGCTTAAAGATGGCTGAGAACACCGTTGTCTACCAGGGTACCGGCCGTCGTAAGAACGCCGTCGCCCGCGTCCGTCTCGTCCCCGGCACCGGCAAGGTGACCATCAACAAGCGTGACGCCGAGCAGTATTTCGGCCGTCATCAGCTCGTTGAGAACGCCCTTGCTCCCTTCAAGGTGACCGACACCGCCGGTCAGTTCGACGTTATCGCTCTGTGCGATGGCGGCGGCATTTCCGGTCAGTCCGGCGCTCTGCGCCTGGGCATCGCTCGCGCTCTTCTGAACGCTGGCGACTACCGTGCTGACCTCAAGAAGGCCGGTTTCCTTACGCGCGATGCTCGCGTGGTCGAGCGCAAGAAGTACGGCCTCAAGAAGGCCCGCCGCGCTCCCCAGTTCTCCAAGCGCTAAGGTTTTATCTCCTTTCGAGATACAATGTACAAGCGGGGCCTGCCGATTCCTCGGCGGGTCCCGCTTTTCTTTTTCGACTAGGGTGGGCGGTTGCATATCGCCTGCTAGGGAAGGAGCAATCCTATGCCCCAGAACATCTTCGGTACCGATGGTGTCCGTGGCGTCGCCAACGCCGATCTTTCGTGCGACCTCGCGTTTCGTCTGGGTCGCGCGGCGACCAAGTTTCTTGGTCCGGATATCTGCATCGGCCGTGACACGCGCCTTTCAGGCACCATGCTCGAGAGCGCTCTGACCGCCGGCATTATGGCCGAGGGCGGCCGTCCGCACTGCTGCGGCGTCATCCCCACGCCTGCCGTGGCACTGCTCACTGTTCAAAACGAGCTCGATGGCGGCATCGTCATCTCTGCTTCGCACAATCCGCCGGAGTTCAACGGCATCAAGTTCTTTAGCCGCAAGGGCATGAAGCTTCCCGACGCGGTCGAGGAAGAGATCAGCGCCTGGGTCATGTCCGAGGAAGCCATGGCTGCTGACACGCTGCCGACCGGTGCCGGCGTGGGCCACATCATCAAGATGAAGGACGCCCGCAAGGCATACGTCGACCACGCCATCGATACGCTTGATGGCCTGAGGCTCGACGGCCTGGTCGTTGCCGTCGACTGCGGCCACGGTGCTTCTTGCCAGACCACGCCCGCCGCGCTGCAGCGCCTGGGTGCTACGGTCCATGCCATCAACACCGATTATTGCGGCACCGACATTAACGTTGAGTGCGGCTCTACGCACCTCGAGCCCCTGCGCGAGCTCGTGCTGCGCACCCATGCTGACATCGGTCTGGCCCACGACGGCGACGCCGACCGCGTGCTGTTCGTGGACAGCGAGGGCAATGAGATCGACGGTGACTACATCCTGGCTATCTGCGGTTCTGACCTCGCCGCTCGCGGCAAGCTCGCCAACTCCGAGATCGTTTCGACCGTCATGTGCAACCTGGGCTTCTCCATCGCTATGAAGGAGCAGGGCTTCGAGATGGTCCAGACCGCCGTGGGCGACCGCTACGTTCTGGAGCGCATGCTCGCGGACGGCGCCGTCATCGGCGGCGAACAGTCCGGTCACATCATCTTCCTGGAGCACAACACCACCGGTGACGGCCTGGTGACGGCTCTGCAGCTGCTGGCCGTGCTCAAGCGCACCGGTCGTACCCTCACCGATCTTGCCGGCATTATGAAGAAGTACCCGCAGGTGCTCGTCAACGTGCATTCCGACAACAAGGCCGGTCTGGACGATTGCCAGCCCATCTGGGATGCCGTCGCTGCTGCCGAGAAGGAGCTTGACGGCCGCGGCCGCATTCTGGTGCGCCCGAGCGGTACCGAGCCGCTGGTCCGCGTGATGGCCGAGGCCGAGACGCACGAGCTGACCCAGCGTGTGGTTGACGACATCGTCGAGGTTGTCAAGCGCGAACTTCCCTAATGGTCAAAAACGGGTGCCAAGTGGTAAACTGTTAAAGTTATTTTGATTGATTGGTATGTCCGAGGGGGAGCATGTTCACTAAAGTCCTGAGGTCTTTTGGTATGCGTGGTCGAGTCCTTACGCTGGATGCTCCCATCTCGGGCGACGTCATTCCGTTATCCGAGGTCAAAGACCAGACGTTTGCTACCGGCCTTTTGGGTCAGGGCGTGGCGATTCAGCCTACGGGCACACGTGTGATTGCTCCGGCTGACGCTAAGGTCGAGGCGATTTTTCCCACGGGTCATGCCGTTGCGCTCAACACGGTCGATGGTCTAGACGTGCTCATCCATGTTGGTTTGGACACTGTCCAGCTTGAGGGCAAGCATTTTAGCGTGCATGCACAGGTGGGTGATGTCGTCCATAAGGGCGATGTGCTCATCGAGTTCGATCGCGAGGCAATTGCTGCCGAGGGTTACGATGTGACGGTTCCCATCTTGGTGTGCAACTCTGTTGAGTTCTCGAGCATCAAGGGCTCCGTTGGCGAGCATGTCGAGGAGATGGACCAGCTCATCGTTGCTCGCGAGCGCTAGTCGCTCCGCTTGGCCTTTAGCCTACAATTCAATCACGTTTACGGAGGGCGCCCTTGAAAGAGGGCGCCCTCCGTGGCAAGATGGGGATTGTCCGAAGCTAAACAGCTTTGGGTCACCGTGGACGGGCAGGGGCCTCGACGCGGTTAGACACGAGACACATATATTACGCGACCTCGCCCTGGTGGCCGCACACGTTGGTTGCGGCCGACGCGGGCCGCGGGCAAGTGCTTGTAAGGGGAGCCTTGCCTCTCTTGTACGAGAAAGGACGCGTAATGAAAATCATTAAAGCTAAAGACTACGAGGATATGAGCCGCAAGGCCGCTAATATCATCTCGGCTCAGGTTATCCTCAAGCCCGATTGCGTGTTGGGTCTTGCCACCGGCTCCACCCCGATTGGCGCTTACAAACAGCTCGCTGCTTGGTACGAGAAGGGCGACATTGACTTTGCCGAGGTCAGCACCTATAACCTGGACGAGTATCGTGGTCTTTCGCACGACGATCCCCAGAGCTATCACTACTTTATGCGCGAGAACTTCTTCGATCACATCAATATCGATCTGAACAACACGCACGTGCCCGATGGCTCCAACCCCGATGCCGCCGCTGCCTGCTCCGAGTACGACAAGATCGTCGCTGCCGCCGGTTACCCGGATCTGCAGCTGCTCGGCATTGGCAACAACGGTCACATCGGCTTTAACGAGCCCGATGACCACTTTTCCAAGGGCACGCACTGCGTCGACCTCACCGAGAGCACCATTCAGGCCAACAGCCGCCTGTTCGACAGCATCGATGACGTGCCCCGTCAGGCTTACACCATGGGCACCCAGACCATCATGTATGCCCGCATGATCCTGGTTGTCGCCAACGGCGAGGCCAAGGCTCAGGCCGTGCACGATATGTGCTATGGTCCGGTTACGCCCAAATGCCCGGCTTCGATCCTGCAGCTGCACACCAACTGCGTTGTCGTTGCTGACGAGGCCGCTCTTTCACTCTGCGAGTAACGCGATCAAGCGATCTTACATAGTTTCTCAAAAGGCCCTCGCTTTGCGGGGGCCTTTTTAGTGGACATACGCCGTGGCGTATACATGACGGAAACCTTGCCGCGTGCTTGACTGGAGGGTTTTAAATTTTTGTGATTCATTCTATAGCAGATTCTATGCACATTTGCCACCATAGAGTCGCAGGCGGTAGCGAGGAGTAGGCGAGTTGCGCAACTCAAATAAAAATAGCCGACTGCGCTACACTGCAAATGGGATGGGACATGCTGGCAAGCGCATTGACCTGCGCAAAGACCTATTGGTCGGGGGATAAGTTACCATCGGGCCTCGCTGTACAAAAACTTGCCAAACACGTACCGGCAGACAATTAAAAACTCTAAGTCGCGCTATTCACGGGGCGGCTCATATGGTCCTGCAGCTACGGTGTCCATATGGTCGAGTTGAGGAGCAAGCATGGTAAACGATCTGGGCAATACGGACGACCTCGAGTTGATGCCGACGGGCGGCGGCTATATGGTGCGACGCGAACGCTTGATGAATGAGCTTATCGCCAAGGGCCGAAAGGCCGGCATCGTGGTTCTTTATGCGCCCGACGGGTTTGGGAAGACCTCGGTGTTGCTGCAGTACACCCATGAGGTTAAATGCGACCCGACGCGAGGCCCCGTGCGGATTATCGAGGCCGATCGCGCCACTGGGCGCGAGGTGTTTATGCAGCTCGAGGTGGTTACCGAAGAACTCAAAGACAAACCGCACTCCCTTATCGCGATTGATAATGTGCCAAACCTCGATCAGCACGATACCGAAGACCTCATCGACAGGATTCGCGGCCTGCGCGCTATGGGGGTAGGGGTCTTTATCTCCTGCCGTCCTTCAAATCGTCAGCTGATTCATGGGCTGGGCGATTCGGTTAAGATCAATGCGCAGATGCTCAAGGTGCATGCCTATGAGTATTCGGCGTGGGCATCGGCGTTTTCGATCAGCACATCGCTCGACTTTTATCAGCTCACGCAGGGCGTGCCCGAGCTCGTTTCGGCATTGCAGACAGGTCTGTATGGCCAAGGCGACGTAGCCGGCCTGCTCGAAAACGAGATTGTCAACGTGTATGGCGCGGCACTTGCCGATCTGGCTTCACTCGACAATAATGCGCTGTTTTGCGTGGCATGTCTCATGGTTTTGATGGGCGAGGGCAATATCGCAGAACTCGAGGCCTGTGGGGTGAGGCTGTCGATGGTCGACCAGTCCTACTTTGTACGCGACTACCCGATCTTTGGCTTGGATCCCGCCGAGCGGAGTTTTACGTGTCTGGGCACGGAGGATAACGGACGCTTGCGCTTGCGTAAGTTGGTGGCCGAGGTTCGCCCCGAACTTGTTCCGAGGGCGGCCCGGATTTTACTTAAGGCGGGCCGATGCGATGCGGCGATGGGCCTGGCGGACGCCTTTCTGGACCGTGAAGCGGTCCTTGAACTTGCTGGGCAGTATGGGGTCGATCTGGCTCTGACGGGGCACGGGGCCGATATCTGCCGAGCAGCGCTGGGCACGATCGATGCCGACGATCCGGCTCCAGAGCCAACGCCTGCCGAGGCACTCGGCGTATATCTGGCAGCGGTCAGCGTGTCCAATACAAAGCTCGCTCGCTATATGGCATCGGTTATCGAGCGCGGGGGCGAACAGGCGGCCTGCGAAATAGACCCTGTTTCATGGAGGGTGGCCCAGACACTGACGGCTGTTTGCTATGGGGACAACGGGCTTGGGCTTCCTATGAACCTGGCCGTGCCAGAAATCGAGACATCCCATACCGCACTCGATATGTTGTCTGCGCATATTGAGGTCAAGCGCTGTCTGACCGAGCGGGGAGATGACGGCGGCGTTCTACAGCAGCTCAAAACGAGCAAGGCCTACGACTGCGAGCTCGACATCGCGGGGATTGTTATACGGGCCGATAGCATGCTGGTGGAGCTCTTTGACGGGTCGTTTGCGGGAACCGACGAGCGCGACGACGAGATGACGGTGGTGCGGGAGGCGCTCGATATCCGCGGGCTTAAGGCACCATCCATTTGGCTGCGTATGGTGCTCGCGGCGCGGCGCCTGCTCGCGGGCTTGCCCGTGACCGACGATGTGGCGTTTGGCGAGCTCGACCGCTTTGCGGTGCGTGTTCGTGACAATCAAATTCAGCTGTTTGGGTTATTGCTGGAGGGTTGGCAATCGCTGGCGGAGGGGCGGCCGGTCAACGCGAAGTTCCGTGCGGTTCAGGTGCTCAAGCTCGCCGACGAATCGATTGCGTACATGCGCGAAAACGCGTTGCTGCTTGAGCGCGTGGCGTACCTGCGCAATACGTCGCTGGTATCGGTTCGCGAAGAGGCAGAACTGCTCGATATTAGCAAGACACAGGTCGGCGGCTCAGAAGCCTGGATCGTGGCACTGCATTTGGCCGCTGCGGGCCGCGATAGCGATCTTGCCGCTTGGATGTCTATGAATCGCTCGGGGATTTTAGACCCATCGTATCGGCTGTTCGCGCGTCTTGCGATGCACTGTCTGGGCGAGCCTGCCGTCAGGATTCGCAAGAAGCTTCCGGTGCGTGAACTGTCGCGGTATTCACTACGCGATGATTTTGAGGGCGAAAGCGAGCACCTGTTCCAGGCGGGCGAGGTGGAGGCTGTCGATACGATCGGCCATATTGAGATGCGCATGTTTGGCACATTTCGCGCCGAGCGCGACGGCTTTCCCATCACGGATAAGATGTGGCGTCGCAAAAAGGCGGCAACACTTGCCGAGCGGCTCGCGTTGGGCATGGATGCCATGGTCGACCGCGAGACAATCGCCATGGAGTTGTGGCCCCATGCCGAGTTTAGCGCGGCGCGCAACAATCTGTATTCGACGGTATCGCGCTTGCGCTCGGCTTTGGGTCCAACGCCGGATGGCAAGTCGTGCGTGCTCATCCAAAACGAGTGCATAGGGCTCAACGGCGACTACGTTAAGACCGATGTAAGGCTCTTTGACCAGCTGAGCCGCGAGATCCTGGGAAACCGTATGGGCGCGAGAGGCCCTCACCTGGTTGAGCTTTGTCTTAAGGTTGAGCAGCTCTACGCGGGGCCGCTGTATGTTCCCACCGGTTGCAATCCCACGTTTTTTACGCGCATGCGCCACATTATGCAATCCAAGTACATCGACTGCATGATTAGGGGAGCGAATGCCGCTCTCGAGGAAAATGACCTGCAATCGGCAATTTGGCTCGTTGAATCGGGGCTTCGCCAAGAGACTGCGCGCGAGGACATGGTTCGCTGTGCCATGCGCGTTTACGGTGCGGCGGGACGACGCCGCGATGTTGTCGAGCTATACAGCGGCCACATGCACCACCTGCGAGAGCAGGTTCAAGGCGTGCCCGAGCCCGAGACAAGGCGCCTGTATGAGCGCCTGGTCGAAGGCAGGCTCAAGCGCGTGCTTGTCGAGCGATAAAAAACGGGCGCCCGAATCACTCGGACGCCCGCAGGCTACTCGGTATGGCCAGTCGGTTTTAGACGAGCTTGATCTTCTCGATATCCTTGCGCGAGGACTCGCGATACAGCGAGAACTTGCGGCCGATAACCTGAACGACGTCGGCGTGGCAGCGCTCGGCGAGCTCCTCGGCGGCCTCGCGGGCAGAAAGGCTGGAGCCGTCCAGCACGGAGCACTTAACGAGCTCGTGCTTCTCCAGGTAGGCGACCGTCTGCTCGACGGTGCCCTCGTTGACATCGGACTTACCGATGATGATGGCGGGGTTGAGGTGATGGGCCATGCTGCGAAGCTGCTTGACCTGGGCTCCTGTCAGTGCCATGGGTTCTCGCTTTCTATGTATGGGGCGCCCCGCAATGGGGCCTTAATCTACGTGAGCTGTCCCACGATAGCGCAGGAACGGCGTGGTGTGGAGCGCGTTTGCCCAGTTCGCAAAGAATGCGGATGCCGGGCGGGAAGACGATGCAAGCTTTAGATGGGCTACGGGCGGGGTACGGAGACCGGCTCCCAGGCGATAAACGCCCATCGGACTTTGCGGATGTGGCCGAGCATGTAGCGTCCCTGCGGTACGCCCTTGGATCCCGGCTCACCGGCATGCGGGTTCTCGATCATGTGGTGGGCGATATAGTTGCGCAGGCGGTCGATCTTGTCCTCGTTGCCGTGCTCGAGCATGCGAGAAAAGTCTGCCACGCCTGCCTCGAGACTATCGAAGGTGTCGCGGCGGGGTGATTCAAAATACGTGACCTGTGGCAGTGCACCCATCTGAATAAGGATGTTAAAGGCGTACACAAAACCATTGCTGCATGTAACCGAGGCGCCGATGGCATTCATCAGGTGCAGGTCATAGCGCGGGCTGGAGTTGGCGACCATCGTAACGGCACAACGCCGACGAGCCGTTCGATCAAGCTTGGCAAGTGCGCCTTTTAGGTTGGTCGTGGTGACAGAGCGACTGGCAAAGGCAACATCCACCGCTTTTGCGACCGGTCCAACCAAATCCCAATCATCATCCCAAGCAAGCTCAAGCGGTGTAATGCAATCCTCGAGCCCATAGTACTCAATGCCAGCATCAAGCGTGCCCAACATAGCAGGAGAGAAGTCGGCAGCAATTACGGAATGCCCAGCCTGAGCAAGCGGAATAGCAATCGACCCAGCCCCACACCCCATATCGAGCACCGACTCACCAGGCTCAAGCGCCAACAGCTTTATAAAATCCCGAGCATACGGGGCAGTCTCCAGTGGACGAAAATGCCGAGCCCGCTTATCCCACTCAAAAGAATCATCAGCCCGATGCCGAGCGGCCTGCAGACGCATCCATTCGCCATTCCAATCAGCAGAAAGAAGCTCAGAGCGAGCATCCCCATCAACCACGGGCCAACCTCCTAGCAACAAAAAAGCGGCCCCTCCCAAAAGAAGAGCCGCAACCAGCATATATCAGAAAAAGAACCGTTCCAATGCCAAACCGCCGTATCGACCATGTGGTGCAGGAGCGAAGCGACTGCAACCGGGATAGAATCCAACCGAGGTCCCGTTGTGCGGGAGCCCCGGGGAGGGCAAATATATAAGGTCGATCGCGAGTTCCGCACGAGCCGGAGAGCACTTAATGTGCTCTCCGTGCGAGTCAGGACTGTCCGAGCAGGCGACCTTATATATTTGCCCTCCCCGGGGCTCCTCGCCAGTCCCCCTCAGCTAGTTCTTGAGCGAGTTCAGCGGCGCCGGGAAGCGTCCGCCACGGTGGGCAAGCACGGTGCCGGCGTTGGGGTTCACCGGCATGATGGGCGCACGGCCAAACAGACCGCCGTACTCGACACAGTCGCCCACGCCCTTGCCGATAGCGGGAATCACGCGCACGGCCGTGGTCTTATTGTTGATGACGCCGATGGCCATCTCGTCGGCGATAATGCCGGCGATGGTCTCGACCGGGGTGTCGCCGGGGATGGCGATCATGTCCAGGCCGACGGAGCACACGCAGGTCATGGCCTCGAGCTTCTCGAGCGAAAGCGCGCCGGCCTCGACGGCGGCGATCATGCCGGCATCCTCGGACACGGGGATAAAGGCGCCGGAGAGACCACCCACGCTGGAGCTGGCCATGACGCCGCCTTTCTTGACGGCATCGTTGAGCATGGCGAGCGCGCAGGTCGTGCCCGGGCCACCGCAGGTGCCAACACCGATGATCTCGAGGATGCGGGCAACGGAGTCGCCGATGGCAGGCGTGGGAGCCAGCGACAGGTCGACGATGCCCTTCTCGACACCCAGGCGATGGGCGGCCTCGCGGCTCATGAGCTCGCCGGCGCGGGTGATCTTAAAGGCGGTCTGCTTAATCTTTTCGGCGACTTCCATCATCGATGCGGAATCGGGCAGCGTCTCCAAGGCTGCGGCCATAACGCCGGGGCCCGAGACGCCTACGTTGATGACGGCGTCGGCCTCGCCACCGCCGTGGACGGCGCCCGCCATAAACGGGGAGTCCTCGACCATATTGGCAAAGCAGACAAACTTGGAGGCGCCGACGGAATCCTGGTCGGCCGTGAGTTTAGCGGCATCGATGATGGTCTGGGCGGCCATAAGTACGGCGTCCATGTTGATGCCGGCACGCAGACTGGCGACGTTGACGCTGGAGCAGACGCGGCTCGTGGTGGCGAGCGCCTGCGGGATGGACTGGATGACGCGGCGGTCGGCGTCGCCGATGCCCTTCTGGACGAGCGCGGAGAAGCCGCCCAGGTAATCGATGCCGAGCGTCTCGGCCGCGCGGTCGAGGGCATGCGCGATGGGGGTGAGGTCCTCATCCTTGCAGCAAGCGGCAATCTGCGCCACCGGGGTGACGGAGACGCGCTTGTTGACGATGGGGATACCGTACTCGCGCTCGAGGTTCTCGGCGGTCTCGACCAGGTGCTCAGCCGTGTGCGTCACGTGGTCGTAGATCTTCGTGCACATGCGGTCGAGGTTCTCGTCACCGCAACCCATGAGCGAAACACCCATGGTGATGGTCCTGATGTCGAGGTTCTGCTCCTCAACCATGCCGCGGGTTTCCGCGATTTCTGCGGGCGTGATCGCCATCCTTGCGCTCCTATCTGCCAAAACGAGCATAGTCTTATCTATTCTAACGTGCTGCACGTGCCAAGTGGCGCATGCGGCACGTTTTGGTGCTCGGTTGTTTCCGTTGTGTTACTGCCCAAAGACCTCTTCGGCGATGCGCGCGCTTTCGGCGGCGTCCTTGGCGTAGTAGTCCGCGCCGATCTGCTTGGCGTATTCGGGGGTGAGTACGGCGCCGCCTACGATGATCTTGACGCCCGGCACCTCGGCATGAAGCAGTTTGATAGTCTCTTCCATGGCGACGACCGTGGTAGTCATAAGCGCCGAGAGGCCGACGAGCTTAATATCGCGTTCCTTGACGGTCTTGAGCACCTCCTGCGGGTCGACGTCGCGGCCTAGGTCAAAGACGGTGTAGCCGTAGTTGTCGAGCAGCATCTTGACGATGTTCTTGCCGATGTCGTGGATGTCGCCCTTCACGGTGGCCACGCAGATCTTGCCCTTATCGGCAATCTCGCCGGCGGGCATCAGCCGCTTAATGGTGTCAAAGCCCACGCGCGCGGCCTCGGCCGAGGCCATGAGCTGCGGCAAGAAGAACTTTCCCTGGTCAAAGAGGACGCCAACCTCGTCAAGGGCGGGGATAAAGTGATTGTTGATGAGGTCCATGGCGTCGTGATCTGCCAGCAGACGCTCGGTCTCGGCCGCGATCTCGCCTTTGCGGCCCGAGACGACCATGCGACGAATCGGGTCGTCGTTGCTGTCAGTGCCGGCGGTGCCAGCAGCGGGCGCGGTGTCGGTCGATACTGCTTGAGCTGCTGCCGGGTTTGCAGCGATCTTGTACGGATCGGTCCAGTCGGCGTAGCGCTCGATGTATCCGGTCGAGCCCTCGTCCTCAACGCTCAGCACGCGATAGCTGTAGACGGTGTCCATAAAGCGCTTGGAACCCGGGTTCATGATGGGGGCGTCTAGACCTGCACCAAAGGCGGCGGCCAAAAAGACCGAGCCCAGCAGCGGCCGCGCGGGCAGGCCAAAGCTGATGTTCGATACACCGAGTGCGCACTTGACGCCTAGGCGCTCCTTGCACATAGACATGGCACGTAGAATCTGCTCAGCCTGGCGCTGGTTGGTCGAGGCGGTCATGACCAGGCAGTCGATGAGGATGCGGTCCGGTCCGATACCGTAGCGCGCAGCCTCGGTTACGATGCGCTCGGCGATGGCGAAGCGAGCCTCGGCGGTATCGGGGATGCCGTCTTCGTCGAGCGTGAGGCCGACAACGTTGGTGCCGTAGTGGGCGACTAGGGGAAAGATCTCGTCCATAATCTGCTGCTTGCCATTGACCGAGTTGATGATGGGCTTGCCGGCGTAGCGGCGCACGGCGGCCTCGACGGCTGCGGGATCGGTGGAGTCGATCTGTAGCGGCAGCAGCGTGGAGCCCTGGAGCTGCTCGGTCGCCTGTTGGATGATCTTGACCTCGTCGATCTCGGGTAGGCCCACGTTGACGTCCAGGATATCGGCGCCCTGCTCCTGCTGGCTGATGCCCTGGCTCACCACGTAGTCCAGATCGCCGTCGCGCAGGGCCTGCTGCAGGCGCTTTTTGCCGGTGGGGTTGATGCGCTCGCCGATGACAGCGATCTTGTGGCCGTCGCAGGGAAGGTCTACGACCGTCTGGGCGCTCGTGACCGACATGCTGGGCTTGCGGTGACGCGGGCTAGGCGTGTGGTTGTCGATGAGGGTGCGAAGTGCCGCCATGTGCGTGGGCGTGGTGCCACAGCAGCCACCCACGACGCTCACGCCGTCCTCAATCATGCCGGCGACGGCCTCGGCGTATTCGGGTGCCTGGATGTCAAAGACGGTATTGCCGTCATCGTCCACGCGGGGCAGTCCCGCATTGGCCTGCACCATAACGGGCTTGTCGGTAACGGTGAGCATGCGTGCGGCGAGCCCTCGGAGCTCGGCCGGTCCCTGGCTGCAGTTGATGCCTAAAACGTCGGCGCCGATGGCGTCGAGCGTGACGGCGGCCACCTCGGGACTCGTACCCAGGAACGTGCGACCGTCTTCCTCAAAGGTCATGGTGGCAAAGACGGGCAGGTCGGAGTTCTCGCGGCAGGCGAGGACGGCAGCCTTGATCTCGGCAAGGTCGGTCATGGTCTCGATAATAAAGAGGTCCACGCCCGCGTCGACGCCGGCGCGCACGTCCTCGGCAAAGAGGTCATAGGCCTCGTCGAAGCTCAGGGTGCCCAAGGGGCGAAGCAGTGCGCCGATGGGGCCGATATCGCCGGCGACATAGTGGGCGCCGGCCGCGCGGGCGCAGGCGACGGCGGCGGCAAAGACATCTGCCACGGTGGCGGCGCCGTCGAGCTTGTGGGCGTTGGCGCCAAAGGTGTTGGCGGTGATTACGTCGCAGCCAGCCTCGACGTACTGACGCTGAATATCAGTGATAACCTGGGGCTCCTCAAAGTTGAGCAGCTCGGGCAGGGCGCCGGCCTTCATGCCGGCCGCCTGCAGCATGGTGCCCATGCCGCCGTCGAACAGGAGGTGTCCCGTGCCCTCGATGGCGGCGCGCAGGCGATCGTCCTTAATGCGAAGGTCGCCGATCGTGCGCGTCTTGTATGCAGCGCCATTACGGCGTGCGGCATCAACGGGCGCCGCCAGCGCGGCGCCGTCCAGATCATGAGTGATAAGCGGAGTAAACATCGGAGGCTCCTAATGGCTGGAATAGCAGGTGGTGTGGGCGGCGCGGAAGCGGCAGTGCTCACGCATGCGGCAGATATTGCAGGTGGGGCGACTCTGGGCGTCGTGGACCTCGCCGTCAAACAGGCCGATCACCGCGGTCACGCTCTTGGTGGGCATGAGCAGGCTGGTGGGGGTGACGGTAAGTCCAATGAGGCGCGTGGCGTTGAGTGCATCCACGATCGAGCGCTGGGCAGAGAGCGGGCAGTCGCCATAGCCGGGACTGAAGCGCCAGTTGCCGGCGAGCCCGTGTGCAGCGGCGTCCGTCTTGACCCGTCGGTCCATCTGCTCGACGGCGGCCTCCACATAGGCAGAGCATGCGGCGTCGAGCACGGCGCCTTCCAGGGGTTGCTGGGCTCCGGTGGTTCGCAGGCGGCGTTCGGCAGACATTCCGAGGGTGCAGGCCATGAGCGCCGCCAGGCGGGCGTCTTTGAGATGTCGATAGATATCACGACCCCGCAGCTCAACATTGGTGCCAACCAAGCGGATGCAGGGCTCGCCCTGCTCGTCAACGCCCGTGGCATCGACGGCAAACACGCGTCGCACGCCGCGAGGCTCAATGTCCAGCTCTAGGCGCTCGACCACAAGCTCAATTCGTCGTGACAGCTCGGGCTCAATCTGCTGGCCGCTGTAGCCCAGATACCGCAGCATCTCGGCACGGTCGACACGAGGGTGGTGGGCAGCGTCGATACGGTAAAGCGCCGGCGACGCAAGGTCGGCCGGCACTTCAACAACGGTTGTATCGACGTGCGGTTTTTCCATTACCCCAGGCGCTCCATAATGGTCGCGGCGATTGCAGGACGGTTCATAGTGTACAGGTGCAGACCGTCGGCACCGTGCTCCTTAAGGTCGCAAAGCTGACGAGCAGCATAATCTACACCGGCTGCCTGCAGGCTCTCGGGGTCGTTCTCGTACTTGGCGAGGATCTTGATGACGGGGGAGGGCAGCGACGCGCCGCACATAAAGACCATGCGGCTGATCTGCGACTTGCCCATAAACGGCATGATGCCCGCGGTAATGGGCACGGTGATGCCGGCCTTGTCGGCAAGCTCGCGGAAGCGATAGAAGCACTCGTTATCAAAGAAGAGCTGTGTCACAAAGAAGCTTGCGCCGGCGTCTTGCTTTTGCTTGAGGTGCTCGACCGAAAGGTTGAGATCCTCGCAGGCAATGTGGCCCTCGGGGTAGGCTGCGGCGCCCACGCAAAAGCCGGCGTCGACGAGCTCGGGGATGAGGTCGCGGGCATAGGCGTAGTCGGAGGCAGGCTTGTCGTCCTCGGTCGCGCCGGCGGGCAGGTCGCCGCGCAGGGCTAGCACGTTTTCCACGCCGGCAGTGCGATACTCGTCAATCTTGGCGGCGATGTCGGCGTGGGTGCGGCCCACGCAGGTGAGATGCGCTACCGAGGGTGTATCGAATTCGCTCGAAATCATATGCGCGATGGGGGCGGTGGTGGCACCGTTACCCGAGCCGCCGGCCGAGCAGGTGACCGAGACAAAGCTCGGCGAAAGCTTACACAGATTGCCTGCCACCTCGCGAGCCGTGTCGAGGGTAAGCTCGCCCTTGGGCGGGAACATCTCAAACGAAACGGGTGCGGTGCCCTGGGACGCTGCCTGCTTAAAAACCTCGTCGACGCGCATATCGTGCTCCTTTAGATACTTAATAGTGTGATGTGTGGTAAGGATTCTACAGCACCACTGTGTTACGGTGGAGTTTCACTCGCTATTTGGGGATACCAATCGAAAATGCTTTGCTATCGGCATTTCTTATAACAGAGCGGTCAATCTAGGATGGGGCTATAAAGACTGGTATCTGATACGAAATACCAGTTAATAGAGCCCCATCCCAAATTGACTACCCTTAAACTATGGGGAGAGGTCTGCAATTTATACAGTTGATTGGCTGTTGAGGGTGGCAACGCCGCCTCGATAGGGTAACCTCATTGATTGGTTTCGCGACAGCAACATAACGGTAATGTCGCGGAAACACGACGAGCCTAATCTATGACTCGTTCGTTAGTAATCAACACCGCTTCTCACGCGGTGCCGATACGAAGGGAGTTCCGTATGGCCGATCTTACTGACCGCTTCGGGACCATGGTGTTCTCTGAGGAAGTCATGAAGGACTACCTCCCCAAGGACATTTGGAAGCGCCTTGCTGCAACCCTCGAGGGCGGTGAGCCACTCGACCTGGATGTGGCCAACGCCGTTGCCCACGCCATGAAGGTCTGGGCCATCTCCAAGGGTGCGACGCACTACGCACACTGGTTCCAGCCGCTTTCGGGCATTACTTCCGAGAAGCACGACAGCTTCCTGGAGCCCAACCACGACGGCACCGCTATTACCAAGTTTACGGGCAAGAACCTCATCCAGGGCGAGCCGGACGCCTCCAGCTTCCCCAACGGCGGCCTGCGCGCTACCTTCGAGGCCCGTGGCTACACCGCTTGGGATCCCACTAGCCCCGCCTTTATCAAGGACGATGTCCTGTGCATCCCCACGGCTTTCTGCTCCTACACGGGCGAGGCTCTGGACAAGAAGACCCCGCTGCTGCGCTCCATGACCGCGCTCTCGCGTGAGTCCAAGCGCGTTTTGGCGCTGTTTGGCAAGACCCCCAAGAAGGTCGTTCCTTCCGTGGGCGACGAGCAGGAGTACTTCCTGATCAAGAAGGACGCCTATCGCAAGCGCAAGGACCTGGTCATCACCGGCCGCACCCTCTTTGGTGCTGCTCCCTGCAAGGGCCAGGAGCTCGAGGAGCACTACTTTGGCGCTATCCGCCCCACCGTCTCGGCCTATATGAAGGACCTGGACGATGAACTGTGGGCGCTTGGCATTCCCGCCAAGACCAAGCACAACGAGGTCGCTCCCTGCCAGCATGAGCTCGCCCCCGTCTATGGCGAAGTCAACGAGGCCATCGACCAGAATCTGGTCATGATGGAGAAGATGAAGCTCATCGCCTCCCGCCACGACTTGGTCTGCCTGCTGCACGAGAAGCCCTTCGAGGGCATTAACGGTTCGGGCAAGCACAACAACTGGTCGCTTGGCACCGAGTCCGAGAATCTGCTCGATCCGGGCGACACCCCGCTCGACAACCTGCAGTTCATCGTCTTCCTCACCGCGGTGATCGAGGCCGTTGATAACTATCAGGAGCTCCTGCGTGCCTCCGTTGCCTCGGCCGGCAACGACCATCGTCTGGGCGCCAACGAGGCTCCTCCGGCGATTATGTCCATCTTCCTGGGCGACCAGCTTACCGAGGTCGTCGAGAAGATCATCGATGGCAAGGCTTCCGTCCATGCCACGCGCGGCGTGCTCGACCTGGGCGCCGATACCCTGCCCAAGCTGATGCAGGACAACACCGACCGCAACCGCACCTCCCCGTTTGCCTTTACCGGCAATAAGTTTGAGTTCCGTGCCTGCGGCTCCGAGCAGAACGTTTCCGACTCCAACCTGGTGCTCGATGCCGCCGTGGCCAAGTCGCTCAAGTCCTTCGCCGACGCGCTTGAGGGTACGCCCGAGGATGAGTTCCAGGACGCTGCGCTCGAGTACTGCAAGAAGGTCCTGACCGACCACCAGCGCATCCTGTTCTCCGGCGATGGCTACTCCGACGAGTGGCCCGTCGAGGCCGAGAAGCGCGGCCTTGCCAACAACAAGACCACGGCCGACGCCCTGCCCGCCTTTGTTTCCGATAAGGCCATTGCGCTCTTTGAGGAGACGGGTGTCCTGACCAAGGCCGAGGCCCAGTGCCGCTACGACTGCAAGCTCGAGAAGTACAACAAGCTCATGAACATCGAGGCCACCACGATGGTTCGCGAGGCGCGTCGTACCTATCGCCCGGTCATTACCGCCTATGCCACCAAGGTCGCTAAGGGTCTTGAGACTATTCGTGCCGCCGGTGCCGAGGCCGCCATGCAGTGCGAGCAGAACACGCTCAACAAGCTCTGCAACGGTATCACCACCATCAACGACTCCATCAAGGCGCTCGACGCCGTGCATCAGAAGGCCGAAGCCCTCGATGGTCAGGAGCAGGCCAATGTGTATGCACACGAGGTCGTTCCCGCTATGGATACGCTGCGCGCCGCCGTGGATGCCATGGAGGAGATCGTGGCCGCCGACTACTGGCCGGTCCCGACCTACGACGACATTCTGTTCTATGTGTAACAGACACGTTTGATTTTGCGTGTGAAGGGGTCTCGCCTGTGTGAGGCCCCTTCTTTTTTGCCGCTTTGACCTGCTTTGAACTTGCAGCCGAGCGAGCGTTTCGCGCGGGGCATTTTAAAAGTTGTAACCTGTTTTGGCATGCGGACGTTTCGGGCGTTTGTTCATAAAGGGGAGGATGATCCGATGAGGGTATTCGATATCGTGTTTAGCCCGACCGGCGGAACGGAAAGGGCGTCTGGCTACATTGCCAATGCGTTGGAAGGGGAAACCGTTGCTGTAGATCTGACCGATAGCGGGCTTGGTTTTCGCACGGTTGCGATGACAAAAGAGGATGTAGCCGTGATCGCGGTGCCCTCGTATGGCGGGCGAGTCCCGGCTGTGGCTGCGGAGCGCTTGGGTATGATGCGGGGAAACGGTGCGCAGGCGGTTCTGGTTTGTGTTTACGGAAACCGCGCGTATGAGGACACGCTGGTCGAGCTTGAAGACGCGGCAAAGGACGCGGGCTTTCGGGTGATCGCGGCGGTTTCAGCCATCGCCGAGCATTCTATTGTTCGCCAGTTTGCAGCCGGTCGGCCAGACCGACAGGACGCTGCGCAGCTCGCTGGGTTTGCGAATCAGATTCAGCAAAAGATATCTGCAGGTGATGCTTCTGAGCCGGCAATTCCGGGCGATCGTCCCTATAAGAAGGCCGGGGGCACCGGTATGGTGCCCAAGGCCACAAAAGAGTGCACCGCTTGCGGGGCTTGTGCCGCAGCGTGTCCCGTTGGCGCTATCGATAAAGACGATCCCAAGCGGGTGGACAAAAAGGCCTGCATTTCCTGCATGCGCTGCGTTGCCGTATGTCCGCGGGGCGCTCGCGCGGTAAATCCCGTCATGCTCTCTGCGGCTACCAAGATGTTGAGCAGAGCCTGCTCTGAGCGAAAAGAATGCGAGCTGTTCATCTAGCGCAAGGGCATTGAGTACTTTTCGTTTTATAACGGCAAAAAGAACGAACCCGCCGGACCTTACATCCGGCGGGTTCGAACATTTTAAAGTTGGTGCCCCCAGCGGGATGTCCGCGTGCGGCTGGCGCCGCCCGCTTCCGCTGCGTCGCTTCGCTCCTTGCGCGCTGCGCTGGAAAACGCTTGCGCGTTTCCTCAGCTCCGCACCCTGTCGGGTTCGAATCCCGGCACATGGGTAGCAAAAAGCCCGCTACCGAATTGGCAACGGGCTTCTCAGATTCTGTGGTGCCCCCAGCGGGATTCGAACCCGCGATATCCACCTTGAAAGGGTGGCGTCCT
>CABUJH010000029.1 GCA_902491895.1 uncultured Collinsella sp.
TAAACTGAAGGGACTGACCCCGGAGGAGTTCCGGAGACAGTCCCTTGCGGCGTAGCTTTTATTTAAGCCGTCCAAGTTTTGGGGTGCAGTTCAGCGTGTGCTCGACGGGGACTTTGCCGTTTGGTGGCTAGCGCTGTAGGTGATTACTCGCCCAGCAGGCTCTTGGTGATCGAAGCGGCGGCCTTCTTGCCGGCGCCCATCGCCAGAATGACCGTAGCGGCACCGGTGACGATGTCGCCGCCGGCCCAGATACGGGGATCGGTGGTCTGGCCGGTCTCCTCGTCGGCAACGATGTAGCCCCACTTGTTGAGCTCCATCTTGCCGCCGATCTTCTTTGCGAAGGGGTTGGCGTTGGTGCCGATAGCCGAGATCGCGACGTCGCAGGGGATCTCCTCGATGGCGCCCTCGATGGGCACCGGACGACGGCGGCCGGACTCGTCGGGCTCGCCGAGCTCCATCTTCTGGACCTTGACGGCGCACACGGAGCCGTCCTCGCCAGCGACAAACTCGAGCGGGGAGACGAGCGGCAGAACCTCGACGCCCTCGGCCTTGGCATGGTGCAGCTCGGCGCGACGGCAGGGCATCTCGTCCTCGGTACGACGGTAGGCGATGATGGCGTGCTCGGCGCCCAGGCGCTTGGCGGTACGGACGGCGTCCATAGCCACGTTGCCGCCACCAAAGACGACGACGTTCTTGCCGTGCTTGGTGGGGGTGTCGTACTCGGGGAACTTGTTGGCCTTCATCAGGTTCACGCGGGTGAGGTACTCGTTCGCGAAGAAGACGTTGGGCAGGTTCTCGCCGGGGACGTTGAGGAACTTGGGCAGGCCGGCGCCAGTCGCCACGTAGATGGCGTCGAAGCCCTGCTCGAACAGCTCCTCGGCCGTGGCCATGTTGCCCACGACGGAGTTGTACTCAAACTTGACGCCCATGTCCTCCAGGCCGTCAATCTCGCGCTTGACGACTGCCTTGGGCAGACGGAACTCGGGGATGCCGTAGACCAGCACGCCGCCGCCGGTGAAGAATGCCTCGAAGACGGTGACGTCAAAGCCGTTACGGGCGAGCTCGCCAGCGCAGGTGATGCCGGACGGGCCAGAGCCGACGACGGCGACCTTCTTGCCGTTCTTGGGGGCCATCTTGGGCGTGGAGGCGAGCTCGGGGCGATCGCCCAGGAAGCGCTCGAGCTGGCCGATGGCCACAGGCTCGGACTTCTTGCCACGGATGCACTTGCCCTCGCACTGGTTCTCCTGCGGGCAGACGCGGCCGCAGATGGCGGGAAGCATGGAGTCCTCGCGGATGGTATCGAGAGCGCCGCCGAAGTCCTTCTCGCGGATCTGCTCGATAAAGCGGGGGATGTTGATGTTGACGGGGCAGCCCTCAACACAGAACGGCTTCTTGCAGTTGAGGCAGCGCTCGGCCTCGGCCAGCGCCATCTCCTCGGTGAAGCCCTTGTCGACGGGGCGGAAGTCGCAGGCGCGCTCGGCAGCCGGCTCCTCGTTATCGGGGGTGCGGGGCGACTTCATATCGGCAACGAAACGACCGTTAACTAGTGGCATGCGCAGCTCTTTTCCTCATAGGCCTTGAGGGACGCGCCCTCTTCGGAACGGTAAGCGGCCTGGCGGGCACGAAGGTCATCCCAGTCGACCAGGGTGGCATCGAAGTCGGGGCCGTCGACGCAAGCGAACTTGGTCACGCCGCCCACCTCGACGCGGCAGCAGCCGCACATGCCGGTGCCGTCAACCATGATGGGGTTGAGCGACGCGGTGATGGGGGTGTCGTACTTCTGGGCGGTGAGGGTCGAGAACTTCATCATCGGAACGGGGCCGACGCAGAAGACCTGGCTCACGGCCTTGTCCTGCAGCAGGCGCTCCAGCGGAGCGGTGACAACGCCCTGCTCGCCGTAGGAACCGTCGTCAGTGGTGATGTGGATGTGGTCCTCGTCGAGGAGCTCACGGAACTGGTCCTCCATGAGCAGGAGGTCCTTGGTGCGGGCGCCCATGATGGCGTGGACCTCATGACCGGTCTCGACCAGGTGCTTGGCGACCGGGAAGGCAATTGCCAGGCCGACGCCGCCGCCAATGACGGCACAGGGGCCCTCGGCCATCTCGGTGGGAACGCCCAGCGGGCCCACGACGTCGCGCAGCGACTCGCCGGCCTCGTAGGTGGAAAGCATCTCGGTGGTCTTGCCGATCACCATGAAGATGAACTCGACCCAGCCCTCGTCACCGTTCCAGCCGGCCAGGGTAAACGGGACGCGCTCGCCCGTCTCGTTGGCGCGAACCATGAGGAACTGTCCAGCGTGCGCATGCTTGGCGATTGCGGGCGCCTCGATGCGGAACTTGAACACCTTCTCCGAGAACTGCGTCTTCTCCAGGATCTTATACATAGAACCCCTCTCTTGTTAGGGCCGCCGAACCGTGCCTCCACGGAAATGGACGGTAGCCCGAATAAAACCGTACGCGCACAGGCGTTGTGCAGACATACGGTGCAAATTATACCCTCATGGACATGTCACTTACGCGTGTCTTCGGCGGTTGGGAGCAGGGTTTATCCACTGCGGCTTACCAAATAGGGGCAGGTTTATTTTGGTCAGTCTTATCGGGTAAAACGGCAAAGGGGGCCGGCCTCGGGTTGCAATGAGGCCGGCCCCCTTTGGGGTGCTATGTGCGTATGGTGGCGCGCGGTTTATTGCGATGCCGCAACTGGGGCGTTTCCGCAGGTAAAACCTGACAAAATAAATCTGTCCCTAAATGGTAGGTTTTAGTGCTTGCCGTTGGCGGAGGCGGCGCCGTTGACATGGTCGCGGGCATAGACTACGCCGTGCACAATCGCCAGACCGGCGGCGTCGGCCGCGCGGGCGCAGGTGTCCTGGAAATCCTCGGCCTCGCGGGCGCGCAGCTGCTTAAGCACGTAGTCGGCGACGGCCATCTTGCCGGGAGGGTTGCCGATGCCGGTGCGGATGCGGCTGAAGTCGCGGCTGCCCATCTTGTCGATGATGGAGCGCAGGCCGTTGTGGCCGGCATGGCCGCCGCCCACCTTAACACGCACGTCGCCGGCGGGAATATCGAGCTCGTCGTGGATTACGAGCAGCTCCTCGGCCTTGATCTTGTACTCGCGGCAGAGCTTGGAGATGGGACCGCCAGAGGTATTCATGTACGACTGCGGCTTGACCAGCACGATCTGGCGTTTGCCGCCCTCTTCCTCGGGATCGTTGATGTTGATGAGCGCGACCTCGGCGCCTGCTTGGTTTTTCCAGTACGTGACGCCGGCCTGACGGGCCAGCTCGTCGATTGCTTTGAAACCAGCGTTGTGGCGGGTCTCGGCATACTCATCGCCAGGGTTGCCAAGTCCGGCAACCATGCGAATCTTAAGCGGCTGTGCAGCTGCCATATTTGTCCCTTCGTTACACAAATAGTTCAATCAACGACAAAGGCTACCACGCCCGCCGAAGGCGAGACTTCGTTTCAGCGAAATCCCACCAGACAAAAGCACGGTCGCGGCAGAGCGAGCCGCCGAAACAGAAGAAACCCCCGCGCGACCTTTGCGAAGCAAGGGGGAGCGCGGGGGTTTCTTCTGTTTCGGCGGCGATGCGCCGGGTTGCAAGGACGATGCGACTACAGCGCGAAGTCGCCGCCGACGAGCGTGGAGACGGGCTCCTCGTGGTAAACGGCGGAGATGGCCTGAGCGAACTCCTCGGCGACCGAGATAGTCTTGATCTTGCCGCCGACCTCGACGGGAATGGCATCGGTGACGAGGCACTCGACGATCGGGGCGTCGTTCAGACGCTCGATGGCCGGACCGGAGAAGATGCCGTGGGTGGCGCAGACGTAGATGTCGCCAGCGCCCATAGCCTTGAGCTCCTTGACGTTGGCGCACAGGGTGCCAGCGGTGTCGATCATGTCGTCGTTGATGATGCAGGTCTTGCCCTTGATGTCACCGATGATGCCCATGACCTCGGCGGCGTTGTGGCGCGGACGGCCCTTGTGGGCGATGGCCAGGTCGCAGCCGAGCATGTCGGACAGCTTCTTGGCGGCCTTGGCGCGGCCCACGTCGGGGGAGACGACAACCAGGTTGTCGGTGTCGAAGTGCATGTCGTTGTAGTACTGGCCAAACAGCGGCAGTGCGGACAGGTGGTTAACCGGGATATCGAAGAAGCCCTGGATCTGGCCCTGGTGCAGGTCGAGGGTGATGATGCGGTTGACGCCGGCGCGCTCGAGCAGGTTGGCGACGAGGCGGGCGGTGATGGGCTCGCGCGGGCCGGCCTTGCGGTCCTGGCGGGCATAGCCGTAGTGGGTGATGACGGCGGTGATGGAGCGGGCGGATGCGCGCTTGGCAGCGTCGGTGGCGATGAGCAGCTCCATGAGCATGTCGTTGACGTTGCCGCCGGCCACGGACTGAATCAGGAAGACGTCGGCGCCGCGGACGGTCTCGTCGTAGCGGGCGTAAATCTCACCGTTGGCGAACTGCTTTAGCGTAAGGCCCGAAAGCTCGACCCCAAGGTACTCAGCGATCTTCTGAGCGAGGGGACGGTTGGAGGAACCGGAATACACGCGGATGGACTTGCGCATATTCTCCGACTTCTCGGGATCATTAATCGGCATTACCCTTCTCCTTTATACATCGAATGCCATATAGATGCCTTTTTGCATTGTAACCGTGCGGCGGGGTTATTCGGGTCTTGATAACGTCTTTACCGTCAACGGACACGAACCGACCACTCATCCGGTCGCGCAGGTCACGATAGAAAAAGGAGCCGTCCCCATGGAACAGCTCCTTTTGTGCTTGGCAAAGCGTTATGCCTCGTCGTCCTCGTGCAGACGGCGGCGATAATCGGCGGCCCAGCCCTCAATATTTACCTGACGGGCGCGGCCCAGACCGAGTGCGTCGGCCGGAACCGGCTCGGTGATGACGGAGCCGGCGGCCACGAGTGCACCGTCGCCAATCTGGGCGGGCGCGACCATCATGGTGTCGGAACCGATGAAGGCATCCTTGCCGATGACGGTCTTGTGCTTGTGGACGCCGTCGTAGTTGCAGGTGATGGAGCCCGCGCCTACGTTGACGCCGGAGCCCATAGTGGTATCGCCGATGTAGGACAGGTGGGGCACCTTGGAGCCCTCGCCGATCGTGGACTTCTTGATCTCCACGTGCGTGCCGGCCTTGGAGCCGTCGAGCATATGGGTGCCCGGGCGCAGGTAGGCGCGCGGGCCACAGTCGACGCCGTTCTCGATGACGGCCTCGATGGCGATGGTCTCATCGATGATGCAGCCGCTGCCGACGGTGGTGTCGGTGAGGCGGCTGTTGGGGCCGAGCTGGCACTCTTCGCCCACGGTGACGTGGCCGATCAGATGCGTCTGCGGCCACACGACGGTGTCGCGGCCGATGGTGGCGTCGGGGCCGATCCAGGCCTGCGTGGGGTCGATGAAGGTAACGCCCTCGGCCATCCAGTGCTCGTTGATGCGGTCGCGCGCGATGGCGGTGAGCTGCGCGAGCTGGATACGGCTGTTGACGCCCAGGCCGTCGCGGTAGTCATCGCAGTGGAAGATGGAGACTGCCTGACCGTGGCCTTTGAGGATCTCGAGCATGTCGGGCAGATAGTACTCGGACTGCGCGTTGTCGTTGCCGATCTCGTCGATGTGCGCGGCGAGCTGCGTGCCGTCGAAGGCGTAGCAGCCGGCGTTGCACTCGAGCAGCGTGGCGGCCTGCTCGGGCGTGCAGTCCTTCTGCTCGATGATGCGCTCGATCTGGCCGTCGGCGCCCAGCTTGATACGGCCGTAGCCGAAGGGGTCGGGCGGGGTCATGGTCATGACGGTGCAGGCGAGCTCGCCGGTAGCGACGGTCTGCGCGAACTTGGCGACCGTGTCGGCGGTGATGAGCGGCAGGTCGCCGTTGAGTACGACGACGGGGCCTTGCGTGATGCAGCAGGCCTCGAGCGCGACCTTTACGGCGTGGCCGGTGCCCAGGCGCTCGGTCTGCTCGACGCACTCGACCTTGGTGGCGCTGTTGGCGTAGGCGCCGTCGATAAGGGCACGCATCTCGTCGGCGTGGCTGCCGATGACGACCACGACGCGGCTGCAGCCGGCCTTGATGGTGGCGTCGACGATCCACTGGACCATGGGCTTACCCAGGATCTTGTGCGAAACCTTGCAGTGGTTCGACTTCATGCGGGTGCCCTCGCCGGCGGCGAGGATAATTGCGGTTGCGTCCATGTGATCTCCTGTTACGTTATAGAGACGTGTGTTTGGAAACGATACACGGCACAATATGATACCGCAGGCATATGATGAGCGCGTAACGATTGACGCGTGACGGCCGATGTCGCTGCCGCCGGCGTGGTGTTTGCGCTGGTTGTGTATGGCGGCGGCGCTGCGGCGTTGGCGTTTGAGCGAGAGGATGGGGGTGCCCGTGGACATCATGCGAGGGGAATCGGGCAACGAACCCGTCGCGGCATTTTCGATGTCGCATCCGGCGGTGCCAGCGCTCTACATGGTACTGACGCTGGGACTCACTATGTTCTCGATGCAGCCGGTGCTGATTGCGCTGTCGCTTGCGGGTGGGTTGGCGTACGGGTTTGCGACGCGCGGCGCCGCGCGTACGTTGGGGGCGCTTCGCTGGCAGCTGCCGGTGATTTTGATCATCGCGGTGCTCAATCCGCTGTTTAGCGCCTCGGGCTCGACGGAGCTGTTCCGTATTGGCATGCGTGCGGTGTATCTGGAGAGCATGGTTTACGGCCTGTGCATGGGCGGGCTGTTTGTGGCGAGCGTGCTGTGGTTTGAGGCGGCGGCATCGATGCTTGGCTACGACAAGGTGCTTGCGCTTTTGGGTAACGCCGCGCCGGTGATCGCGCTCATGATCTCGATGTGCATGCGGCTTATCCCGCAGTTTTTGCGCCGCGGTCGTACGGTGCTGGCGGTGCAGGATGCGATTGATGTGCCTGGCCGCGCGCCGGCCGACCCCGTGCGCTCGCGCCTGCGGGCATCGAGCGTGTTGATGGGCTGGGGCATGGAAGATTCGCTGGAGCGCGCGGACGCTATGCGCTCCCGTGGGTGGGGCGCCGCGACACGCCGCACGACGTACGCGCGGTATCGGCTGGGGCGCGGCGATGTTGCCGCGCTGGTGGGGCTTGCGCTGTTTGGCGCTGCTACGGTTGCGGTGGCGTGGACCGCGACGACGCAGTATTCGTTTTACCCGCAGCTATCGGCGCCGGCGCCGTGGCCGGGCTATGTCGTATATGCGGCCTGGATGGCGCTGCCCTGCGTGCTGTACGCGATTGACGAGAAGAGGTTTGGCTGATGGCTCGGTTGGACGGGAGCATGATGGCGGGCATGGCGCGCGGCTCGGATGCGCCGGCAATTGAAGTGCGGGGTCTGCGCTTTGCTTACCCCGGGGCCGAGACGCCAGTGTTCGAGGGGCTCGATTGGCGTGTTCCCCAAGGGGCGTTTGCACTGCTCGTTGGTGGTACCGGGTCGGGCAAGTCAACGCTGCTTTCGCTGCTCAAGCCCGAGATTTCGCCGACGGGCGAATGCGCTGGCGAGCTGCGCGTGCTGGGCGAGAGCGTTGCCGACATGGATGTCCGAGCGTCTGCGGAGCGCGTGGGCTATGTGTTTCAGGACCCCGAGAACCAGATCGTGTGCGAGACCGTGTGGCACGAGATGGCGTTTGGTCTGGAAAACTTAGGCATGTCTCGTGACGAGATGCGCCGTCGCGTGGCCGAGACCAGCTATTTCTTCGGGCTGGAGGACTGGCTCCACCGCGATACCGATACGCTTTCGGGCGGACGCAAGCAGCTGCTGTCGCTGGCAGCCGTGCTGGCGTTGCGCCCGCGCGTGCTGCTGCTCGACGAGCCCACGTCCCAGCTGGATCCCGTTGCCGAGAAGAATTTTATGCATGCGCTGTTTCGCGTGAACCGCGAGCTGGGTTGCACGGTGGTCGTGGCAACGCATCAGCCGCGCCCGATGCTCGAGTATGCGACGCGTGCGTACCGGATTGAGGGCGGTCGCGTGCGCGAGGTGGCGGATATGGCTTCTTTGGGACGCCGAGAATCGCTGTTTTCCGATGAGATGTTGGGGTGGGGTGCCATCCGATGTGCAAAAAACGGAGTATTCAGCAGGCGTGAGGACAATTTGGGCTCTCTGGAGCCGCCCAGGGGCGTATCGAGCACGAAAGAAAGTTTGGAATTGGACAAATCGTCCGAATTTGTGGCGCAAACGTCGCTCGAGAACGGCTTGGAAGCCTTCTCGCGCACGGATGGAAGCAGAATACTCCAAAAAATGCACGCTGGGTCGGCTACCACCCTGTCGGAAGGTTGGTTTCGCTACGATCGAGCGTCCGGCTGGGTGTTGCGTGGGCTCGATGCGTCGTTTTCGGCCGGTGCGGTGCATGCGATCGTGGGCGGCAACGGATGCGGTAAGTCGACGATACTCTCGGTGCTGGCGAAGACCGCCAAGCTGCAGCGCGGCCGCATGGTGCGCGGAGCGGCCTCGGCGGCGCTGCTGCCTCAGAATCCCAAAGCATTGCTGGTTGCCGATACGGTTCGCGACGAGCTGATGGAATGGGCTTCGACCTGCGGATATGACGAGACCGTGGCGCGGGAGCGTGCGGCGAGCTTGGGGTTGTCGGGTCTGGATGGACGCCATCCGTACGATCTTTCGGGCGGGCAGCGTCAACTGCTTGCATTGGCAAAACTGCTGCTAATCGGCCCCGAACTGCTATTGCTCGATGAGCCCACCAAGGGTCTAGACCTGTTCAGCCGCCGCATCATCGCCCGCGCCCTGCGTGACCATGCGAAGGCTGGCGGCACCGTCATCATGGCTACGCACGATTTGGACTTTGCCGAGCAGGTAGCCGACGACGTCGCCATGATGTTTGACGGCGAGATTGCCTGCATGGAGCCGCCGGCCGACTTCTTTGCCGACAACGTGTTCTATAGGGCGTGATGGGATGACGGACTGTCGTTTCTCGCGTTTGCTTGCAAAACTGGAGATCTCGCTGTTGTTGGCGGTGCCGGCGGTAATGGCTGCGGCGTTGCTGGCGGGTGTTGAGCAGGCGGCGCTTGCCATGCTTGTCGTGGTGGCGCTGGTGCTCGCGCTGTTCTTTGCGGGTTACGAGGCATCTCGTCCGGGATTGCGCCAGATTATGCCCACGCTGGTGCTGGCGGCGCTGGCGGCGGCGGGGCGCATCCTGTTTGGGCCCATTCCCGACTTTAAGCCGGTGAGCGCCATCGCCATTATCGCGGGGGCGACGCTTGGTCGCCGCAACGGTTTTATGGTTGGCGCGCTGGCGGCGCTGACCAGCAATTTCTTTTTTGGGCAGGGCATGTGGACGCCGTGGCAGATGTATGCCTGGGGCCTGGTTGGCTATGTTGGCGGCGCGCTGGCGTACGCGGGTGCGTTCGACCGCGCCGACGGCACCGTGCGATTGCCGGCGCTGCTGGCGTACGGTTTTGCGTCGGGCTTGCTCTATGGCGTCGTGATTAACGCGTATGACATCATTGGATTTGTACAGCCGCTTACTTGGGCGGGTGCCGTGGCGCGTCTTGCCACGGCAGTGCCGTTCGATATTACGCACGGCCTTGCGACCTGCGTGTTTTTGGCCGCCTTGTACAAGCCTTGGTGTCGCCGCATTAACCGTGTCGTCGTGAAATACGGGCTGTAAGGCATTTCGCGTTCCCTCACGAACTTGCGGTGGAATAGTTCTCGTTTTTGGCTATTTGCTGCCCAAACAGGAACTATTCCACCGCAACTTATAGGGGGGAGGGGGGGGTCACATGATCTGTTTTTCTCTGTCCCCCAGGAATTACTTGGGGCTAGAGCTCTAGCGTGAGGGTGACGGGGCAGTGGTCGCTGCCGAAGATATCGCCGCGGATACCGGTGTCGCGCACGGTATTGGCGATTGAATCACTTACCAGGAAGTAATCGATGCGCCAGCCTGCGTTGTTCTTGCGGGCATTAAAGCGGTAGCTCCACCAGCTGTAGACGCCCTCGACGTCGGGGTTTGCCGCACGCCAGGTATCGGTAAAGCCGGCGTTGAGCAGCTCGGTAAACTTGCCGCGTTCCTCGTCCGAAAAGCCTGCGTTGCCGCGGTTGGACTTGGGGTTCTTAAGGTCAATCTCCTCGTGCGCAACGTTAAAGTCGCCGCAGGTCACAACGGGTTTGCCGGTCTCGCGCTCGAGCGCGCTCAAAAAGTCGCGGTAGGCATCGTCCCAGGCCATGCGCACGTCGATGCGGGCGAGTTCGTTTTGCGCGTTGGGAGTGTAGACATCCACAAACCAGAACTTGTCGAACTCCAGCGCGCAGACGCGACCCTCGGTTGCGGCTTGGGCGACGAGCACGGCCGCCTCGCCCTCGCCGGCGTAGGGCAGCAGCGCGTCGGCGCGCAGCACGCGCAGCGGCTCCTGGCGGCTAAAGACCGCGGTGCCCGAGTAGCCCTTGCGCTCGGCGTAGCTCCAGGTTTGGTAATAACCGGGCAGGTCGATATCGACCTGGCCCTCCTGCAGCTTGGTCTCCTGCAGCGCCAGGATATCGACGTCGAGTTCTTGCGCGATCTGGATAAAGCTCGGGTCCTTTTTGAGCACGGCGCGCAGGCCGTTGACGTTCCACGAGGCGAAAGTGTAAGTCTGAGGCATGGTGTCCTTTCGACGGGGTTGGCAGGCTTAAGATTAGCGCAACAGGGGCGGGGTGGGATCCGCGCATGCTGACTTAAAGGCCGCATGCTGGGACGTCGCTCAACGCTGCCCGACTAACAAGGACGGAGGACTCATATGACGCAGGCAATATCGGACCCCAGGCAGGCCTCCGCCGCGCTGGCGGATCTGTTCGGCACCCATAAGCGCGTGGTCTTCTTTGGCGGCGCGGGTGTTTCCACGGCAAGCGGCATCCCCGATTTCCGCAGCGTGGACGGTCTGTATCACCAGCAGTTTGCCTATCCGCCCGAGACCATGCTGTCGCATAGCTTTTACGAGGCGCATCCTGCGGAGTTCTTCGACTTTTACCGCACCAAGATGATCGCGCTTAACGCTAAGCCCAACCGCTGCCACACCAAACTGGCCGAGCTGGAGCGCGCCGGCAAGCTCGACGCCGTGGTGACGCAAAACATCGACGGCCTGCATCAGATGGCCGGCTCACGGCGAGTGTTTGAGCTGCACGGATCGGTCCATCACAACATTTGCCAGTCGTGCGGCGCGGTCTATAGCGCCGAGTGGATTTGCTCGCGCGAGCACGAGGATGCCGCGGGCGTGCCCGCGTGCCCCGCGTGCGGCGGCCGCATCAAGCCCGATGTGGTGCTCTACGAAGAGCCACTCGACGAGCATGTGTTGACCGGTGCCGTTGCCGCCATCGCCGCGGCCGATGCCCTCATTGTGGGCGGGACCTCGCTCGTGGTGTATCCGGTGGCAGGCCTTACGCGATACTTTACCGGCGATACGCTGGCCATATGCAACCTTGCTCCCACCGATCAGGATGCAAATGCCGACCTGCTGATTTCTTGCGACATCGCGGCCGCGTTTGCGTTCTAGCCCGCGCGCGCGGATACAATAGAAAGACTGAGTGCAAAGCGACCCCGCCGCCAGCTCCCCAAGCTCGGCGGCGTGGGCATTTTAGGAGGATGTTCATGGCGAACGACAGCAAGACATGGCGGTGCGGAAAGTACGAGCTCAGCTTTGACCGTCCGCGCATCATGGGCGTCCTCAACGTGACGCCCGATTCGTTTAGCGATGGCGGGGAGCACTTCGACCCGGATGCCGCCATCGAGTACGGCCTGGCGATGCTCGACGCCGGCGCCGACATCATCGACGTGGGCGGCGAGTCCACGCGCCCCGGCTTTACCCCGGTCAACCCCGACGAGGAGGCTCGCCGCGTGCTGCCCGTGGTGCGCGCGCTGGCCAAGGAGGGCGCCATCGTCTCGATCGACACGCGTCATGTGGCGGTTGCCAAGGCGGCCGTGCGCTGCGGCGCCTCGATCGTCAACGACGTGACCGGCTTCACCGATCCCAAGATGGTCGAGTTTGTTAAGACGAGCACCTGCGGCGTCATCGTGATGCATGCCGGCGAGGTCGCCGCGCCCACCCGCACGCACGCAACGGTGCAGCTCGATACCTCGGCAGCGGCGTTTGTTGCCGAGAAGGCGCGCGAGGCGGCTGCCGAGGCCGCGCGTGAGGCCGAGAAGCCGGCTCGCCGCCGTCGCGGCAAGCTGCTGGGTGAGCCCAAGGTTGAGGCCAAGCTTCCGGGCGGCGTGGTGCAGCCCTCGTTGCCGTTTGGCGAACCGGAGCCCACGTCCGAGCCCGCAACCGAGCTGGGGCAGGAGACGCCGGCCGCCGAGCAGGTTGCTGCCGCCGAGACCGTCGCGCCCGCGCCCGAGGCCGCGCCCGCAGCCACCGAGGTCGCATCGGAGTCCAATGACCACCTGGCAGCCATGATGCGCCGCAGCGCCCGCCGCGAGGAAGCCTACGTGCCCACCTCGCAGCTCCGCCGCTTCACCCTGCCCGATTCGGCGCCCATCATGCGCCGCGTTATGGGCTTTCTGTCCGACCAGGCCCGCACGCTCATCCATGCCGGCGTGTCTCGCGACCGCATCTGCATCGATCCTGGCCCGGGCTTTGGTAAGTCGGCTAACGAGGACATCGTCATCCAGCGCGAGACTGCCAAGATGGCGTCACTGGGCTATCCGCTCATGTGCGCCGTGTCGCGCAAGCGTTTTGTGGGCGCTGTCTCGGGCGTGACCGAGGCCGCCGCGCGCGATGCCGCCACGTTTGGCGTGTGCCTGGGCGCCATCCAGGCCGGTGCCAACATCGTGCGCGTGCACGACGCCGCGGGTTTTGCGCAGTTCCTGAACGGTTACTGGGCCGTCGCCAAGCCGCAGCCGCGCCGTGCGTTTGTGGCCGTGGGCTCCAACCTGGGGCATCGTTGCGACAACATCCGCGCCGCGCGCGACATGATCGCCGAGATTCCGCTCACCTGCGTGTCCAACTCCTCCAAGATCTACGAGAGCGAGCCGGCCTACGAGACGCGCCAGGACGCGTTTGCCAACGCTGTCATCGAGATTAAGACCGAGCTGGCGCCGTTGGTGCTGCTCGACGAGCTCATGAAGATCGAGGCTGAGCTGGGCCGCGACCGTTCCAAAAAGGCCAAGGCCAACGGCCCGCGCACCATCGACCTGGACCTGCTGTGGATGGACGGCGAGACCCACGGCGGCAAAAAGCTGCGCCTGCCGCATCCGCTCATTGGCGAGCGCGACTTTGTGCTGGTGCCGCTCGAGGACCTGATGCACGACCCGGCGCGGTTCTTCCGCTACAACGGTGTCGAGGTCAAGGAGCCCGAGGACCGCGTGGGTCATATCGTGGGCGAATTGGGGCGTATGTAGATGATCGAGATGAATGCTGTTGCCGCCGGCACCGAGCTCGACGCGGTGCGCGACGCGGGCCGCGAGGGCGTGTCCGCGGGCTGGTGCGCGTGGAGCGCGGGCGATGCTTCGCTGACGTTTTCGCTGGTCGTGCGTCCGGATGTGAGCATGCATGCCTTCCACGGCCTGCCGTTTGTGGCTGCGATGGGCATGATGGACGCGCTCGTGGGCACGGCTTCGACGCCGGGGTTGGGCCTTGCCGGTAAGGTGGGTATCCAGTGGCCGAGCGATATCGTGTGCGGTGCGCCTGCGTTTGAGACGTCACTCGCGCGTGTTGCCGTGAACGGCGGTGCCGGTGCTGCGGGCATGTTTGCCGCGGTGACGGTTGATATTGAGCATTCGGCGTTGAGCGAGCTTGGTGTGGACGTGGCTGACGAAGCGCTGGTCGAGGCGCTGGCCGCCGCCGTGCTGGCCCGCGTGGACGCCTGGGCGGTTGTTGCCAACACGCCGCAAGGCGCCGCAGGGCCGCTGGCTCCCGTGCTGGGCGAGTACTTCGACATGGTGCCGCTGCTGGGCCGCCAAGTTGCAGCGGTGTCGCCCAACGGTTTGCCGCTTGCGGTCGGTGTGTTTGCGGGCCTGGATATCTGGGGTCGTGCGACTATCAAGACCGATGCCGGCGAGCAAGAGTTTCCGCCCGAGGCCGTGCGCATTCGCGGACTGTAACGCGAGGCACTTGCGCTCAAAGATGACGATGACAACAAGACCCTCCTCGGCCTGTGCCGGGGAGGGTTTCGCCTGTCTGAGGAATAGGCTTGGCGAGCATTTGCGGGGACTGTGGCATCGGGCGCGCTCGACTTAAGCCCCTGCTCTATCCCAGCTTCTGCATGCGGCGGTAGATTTCGCAGATGCCCTTGATGGTGAGTTGGCCGTCTACCACGTCGAAGGCATCGGTCGAGCCGGCGACGATGCCGGCGAGGCCGCCCGTGGCGATAACGGTGGCATCGTCGCGGCCCAGCTCGCGCTTCATGCGCGCGACCAGGCCTTCGGCCATGGCGGCGGCGCCCATCACGGCGCCGACCTTGATGCACTCCTCGGTATCGCGGCCGATGGCGTGCTCGGGCGCCTCGAGCGGCACGCTGGCGAGCTTGGCGGCACGGGCGGCAAGCGCGTCCATGGAGATGCGAATGCCCGGCGCGATCGCTCCGCCAATGTAATAACCGTCCTCATCGATGACGTCGATATTGGTCGCGGTGCCAAAGTCCACCACGATTGCCGGCGCGCCGTAGATAGTTTCGGCCGCAACGGCGTTAGCGACGCGATCGGCGCCTACGGCTTGGGGACGCGCCGCGCGCAGCTTGGTCACCGCGGCCGTCTGCGGCCCGATGACGATGGCGTCCGCGGCAATGCGGTCGGCCACGGCGTGCCATTCGCGCGAGAGCTGCGGCACCACGCCGGCAAAGGCGATCGCGTCGACCGCGTCGAGCGAAAGGCCGTACATCTTAAAGAAACCCATCAGGCGCACATGGATCTCGTCGGCGGTATAGGAGCGGTCGGTGGGCATGCGCCACGACTGCACCAGCTCGTCTCCGTCAAACAGGCCCATGGCCGTCTGCGTGTTTCCCATATCGATAGCGAGCAGCATGTCTACTCCCAGTGTTGGCATAAAAGGACGCGCACCATTGTATACGCGTCGCCGACGGCACTCGGCTGCGATTCGTTTACGGTGATAGGGGCTGAGGGGTTTAAATATGAAGGAATTATGCTCTACGAGATTTTCCTTGCCGTTTACCGAACTCCCGCGTAATATTCTTTCTTGCGCACATGAGGCGCCCAGACATTGCGGGGTGGAGCAGTCTGGTAGCTCGCCGGGCTCATAACCCGGAGGTCGTAGGTTCAAATCCTGCCCCCGCGACCAAGAACTTGCAGCTCGTCGGCCTAGCCGGCGAGCTTTTTTGTTATTTCGGGACCGTGTTTTCGGTCCAATTCTCGGCCTCTCAAACAAAATCTCGATCTGTAACATCTAGACCCGATTTGGGCGGCTAGGTGTTACAGACCGAGATATACCGGTGGGTTGGGTCGTGTTTGTCTAAATCTGTAACACGAGGGACGGATTTTGCCGAGTTGTTGTTATAGATTGAGATTTTCTAGCAGGCGGGTTTGGTTTGTCTCGATCTGTAACAGTAAGACCCGGTTTTGCCGCGTAACTGTTACAGATTGAGATAAACCGACGGGCCGCCCCGCCCATCCCCATCCACCTGCCGCTACCTGCTGTCCGCCGATTTCCGTTGCGCTGTTGTATTCCCATGCCATATTCTCTAGACAACTACGCGGCATCATCGCCGCCGCGCCTACAAGAGAGGAATGTTCATGACCGCACCTGCATCCAAGCTGCTCCAGCCCATTACGGTTGGCCCCCTTGAGCTCAAGAACCGCATTATGTTTCCGCCGCTGACCACCGGCTACGAGGAGCGTGACGGTTCCATCGGCGAGCGCAGCCTGGCTTTTTACGAGCGCTTGGCCCGTGGCGGCGTGAGCTACATCGTCATCGGCGACGTCGCTCCCGTCATGACCGCAAGCCCCACGCCCAAGCTGGCAACCGACGCCCAGATCCCCACGTTTAAGGCGCTGGCCGACGCCGTCCACAAGCACGGCGCCAAGGTCGCGCTGCAGCTGTTCCACCCCGAGTACGATGTGCCCGGTGTCGGCCGCATGGTCATGGGATCCATGGCCGCCGCCAAGGCCGCGCAGGAGGCCAAGGCCGCCGGCGACGAGGAGACCTTTGCCGCCAAGATGGCCGAGTCCAACGAGATCCGCAACCAGGCCTACGCCAAGCTGCATCACGACATGCAGCACTTTGTGAACGAGGCGAGCGTAGAGCAGCTCACCCAGATCAAGGAGGCCATCGCTGCCTCGGCCGCTCGCGCACAGCAGGCCGGGATCGACGCTATCGAGGTCCACGGCGACCGCCTGGTGGGTTCGCTGTGCTCGGCCATCCTCAACCAGCGCACCGACGAGTACGGTGGTTCGTTCGAGAACCGCGTTCGCTACGCGCTGGAGGTCGTCGCCGCCATTAAGGAGGCCGCGCCGCAGCTGATGGTGGAGTACAAGCTCCCCGTGATCATGGAGAACCCCGACGGCACGCCGCGCGGCAAGGGTGGCCTGCAGCCCGACGAGGCCTGCGAGTTCGCCAAGCTGCTCGAGGGCGCGGGCATCGATATGATTCAGGTTGCACAGGCCAACCACACCGGCAACATGGGCGACACCATTCCGCCCATGGGTGCCATGCCCTACAACTGGACGCTGCCGGTGGCCGAGCGCGTCAAGGCCCTGGTCTCTGTGCCGGTGGCAACCGTGGGCCGTGTTGTCTCGGTCGAGGCCGGCGAGAAGATCCTGGAGGATGGCTCGGCTGACATCATCGCCTATGGCCGCTCGCTCATGTGCGACCCCGACATTGCGCTGAAGGCCGCCACGGGTGAGCCCATCCGCGAGTGCCTCAACTGCAACAAGGGCTGCGTCGACGCGATTCAAAATCGCAAGTACATCTCGTGCGTGCTCAATGCCGAGAACGGCGACGAGGCGACCATCGCCATTAAGCCGGGCGAGGGCGACAAGAAGATCGCCGTGGTGGGCGGCGGCATCGCCGGCCTGGAGGCCGCACGCGTGGCGGCCAAGCGCGGCTACGACGTGACCATCTACGAGGCGAGCGATCACTTGGGCGGCCAGATTGTGCTGGCGGCTGCGCCTCCGCGCAAGGACGAGATCATGCGCTCGGTCGAGTACTACGAGAAGATTCTGCCTGGCCTGGGCGTGAAGGTCGAGCTCAACCACGTCGCTAGCCCCGCGGACCTCAACGCCGCCGATGCCGCGATTGTGGCTGTGGGCGCGCACGACGTGGTCATCCCCGTTCCGGGTGGCGACTCGGACAAGGTCGTCTCGAGCTGGGACGTGCTGGCCGGCAAGGTGGAGCTCAGCGGCCGCGTCGCCGTCATTGGCGGTGGCCTGGTGGGCACCGAGACCGCCGAGTATCTGCTGCAGCACGGCTGCGAGGTGGCGATCGTGGAGATGCTCGACAAGATTGCCGCGGGCGAGTCCGAGACCATTCTGCCGCTGATTATGAGCGACTTTGCCGAGCACAACGTGGAGCAGCACGTGAAGACCCGCCTGACCGCCATTACCGACGAGGGCGTGGAGGCTGTTCGCACCACCGAGGACGGCGCCGAGGAGCCGGTGAAGATCGCCTGCGATTACGTGGTGATGGCCGTGGGCTCCAAGGCCAACGCGTTTGACCTGGATGGCGTGACGGTGCCCGTGACCTGCGTGGGCGACTGCTCGGGTGAGCGCACCGCCGACATTGCGAGCGCCATTCGCACGGCGTATCACGCGGCCAACGAGCTGTAGTTGAACATCGCGGCCAGGCGGGGCGGTAGCACGGATCCGTCTCGCCCGGCTGTGCCCCGTCGGGTGTCAACCGGTGCGGGGCCTGCAAGCGCAGCAGGTCCCGCCCTTTTTGTTTTGCTCCGGTGGATGGCAATGCGCGGTAACCATGAGGAGTGAGGACGTCTACTGCCTCGCAGATCACTCAAAATTATTGGGGGAGGGGTTAATAACTATATCCTCTATATCAAAGGACATAAAGAGATGCCAATTTTGTTGACAAGCGAATGACGATTAGCTGCGAGTCAGCTACCAGCGTAAATAATCGATAAAGAAATGTCGTAATTTGGTGCCAAATGCCCAGATAACGCCGCGTCTATTTTAATTAACTGCTTTGAGCAAACAGTAAAATGCTACTATCTAACTTGCACGTAAGAAAGCAGATTAACGGTTAAGGCTAAGAAGTGGCAGGTATGTCGGAAGCAACTAGGACTCGCACGCATGCGCCCGAGGTTAGGCAGCGCGCCGTCGAGATCCTCCAAGAGGGGGTCGGTCATCGCGCCCTCGCCGCGGAGCTTGGCATTCCCCAGGCCACGGCTCGTCAGTGGGCCCGCGCGTATGCCGTGGGCGGTGCCGACGCCGTTCTCAATGCCGGTTCGCATCATCACACCTACTCGTACGACGTAAAGCTCGCTGTGGTTAAGGACCGTCTGGAAAACGGCTTGACGGTTCGCGAGGCCATGATCAAGCACAAGATTCCCAGCGAGTCTTCGGTCAAGGCTTGGTGCCGTCAGTACCGCGAGAGCGGTGAGGCCGCACTGGTCGATAAGCCGCGCGGTCGCAAGCCGCGCGTTAAAAAGGCGGAATAGCAAACGGGATGGTGCGCCCATAGGGGCGCATTTTTCTTGCCGCGTCAACTTTTTGGACTGCCGCGAGCCTATCGGGACATCCTCCAAAGTGCCCAATAAACCGCGCGCAGCGGCCCGCGCGTCCGTCGCTGCGGTAAGGGGACGTCACCCCTCTGCTCCAATGCGGACAGACTCCTTACCCCGCACGTACAAAACTCCCCAGTTGACCGAAAACCCGCCGCCGCTACTCCTCAATTGAGCTATAACGTTAAACAATTGCAGCGTTTTTGCATGGGGGAGTGATGGTATGACGCTACTGTATTTCCTTACCCTGTTTCCGCTGGTACCGGCACTGGGCATGCTGGTCGCGCGCGGTGACCGCGCCCGCGATGCGGTGGGGCTCATAGGTTCCGGCATTATTATGGCGGTGACAGTTGTAGTCGCCGTCATGTTTTTTGGCACGGGTCCGCAGAGCTTTGAGGTTGCCCCCGGCACCTCGCATGTGCTCTCGATCGTCAGCTCCGCCATCGATGTCATCCTGTGCGTCGTCATCCTGTACAACGCGTTCAAATATAGGAACGCGCACACCACGGTGCTCGGCATAGTCCAGCTGGTGGGCTCGCTCGCCTTTGCAGCCATGACGCTGCCCGCGGCCGAAGCCGTCACCGCAACGCCGCTCTACCTGGACTATATGAGCGTGATCATGGTCCTCGCCGTCGGCATTGTCGGCAGCCTGATCTGCGTGTATGCCCTGGGCTACATGAAGGACTTCCAGGCCCACGACGAGCACGAGGCCGCGCTGCGCGGGCAGACCGCGCCCGACCGACGCCCGCAGTTCCTGGCGCTTATGTTCCTGTTCCTCTCGGCCATGTTCGTCATCGTGACGAGCGACAACCTTGAGTGGCTGTTCTGTGGCTGGGAGATCACCACCGTGTGCTCGTTCCTCATGATTGGCTACACGCGCACGCCCGAGGCCATTAAAAACGCCTTTACCCAGATCATCCTCAACATGCTGGGCGGCATCGCGTTTTTGGCCGGACTCATGTACCTGCACGTTAACGGCATGCCGCTGACCATCTCGGGCATGATCAAGCTTTCCGGCGCCGGAACCGCGCAATCCGCGCTGCTGGTGATGCCGGTCATCCTGTTGTCGCTCGCCGCACTCACCAAGGCCGCGCAGATGCCGTTCCATACCTGGCTGCTCGGCGCCATGGTTGCCCCCACGCCCACGAGCGCCCTGCTGCATTCGTCCACCATGGTCAAAGCCGGCGTGTTCCTAATGGTCAAGCTGAGCCCGCTCTATGCCATCTATCCCGTGACCGGCTTTATGGTTACGAGTGTGGGTGCCATCACGTTTTTGCTCGCGGCCCTCATGGCCATCTCGCAGAGCAATGCCAAGCGCGTGCTCGCGTTCTCCACCATTTCCAACTTGGGTCTCATCAGTGCCTGCCTGGGTGTCGGCGCGCCCGAGGCCGTATGGGCGGCCATCTTCCTGATCTTGTTCCACACGGTGGCTAAGTCGCTGCTGTTCCTGTGCGTAGGCACCGCCGAGCACCATATCGGCAGCCGCAATATCGAGGACATGGACGGCATGTTCAGCCGCATGCCGCACCTGACGCGTCTGATGATGCTGGGCATTATGGGCATGTTTGTGGCGCCGTTTGGCATGCTCGTGTCCAAGTGGGGCGCCCTGGTGGCGTTTGCGCAGACCGGCAACGTGCTAATGATCATGGTACTTGCCTTTGGCTCGGCCGCGACGTTCTTCTTCTGGGGCAAGTGGCTTGCCAAGCTTTCGGGCGTCGACCCCACGGCTCAAAACGTTGAGGCCAATGTCCATAAGACCGAATGGATGGCCCTCAACACCATCGCCGCGCTGCTGATTCTGTGCTGCGTGGCGTTCCCGGTTATCTCGAGCGGTCTGGTGTCGCCTTACCTCGCCATGGTGTTTGGCCGCGTGCCGTACGTTATTGGCAAGGACGCCATGTATCTGATGGTGGTTATCGTGGCTTTTATCGCCGTGGTGCTGCTGACTTCATTCCGCGTGAGCAACAAGCCGCACGTCAACGTGTACCTTTCGGGTGTGGGAACCGACAAATATCGCCATTTCCGCGGCTCGATGGGACACGAGGTGAAGGCCGAAAAGCGCAATTGGTACTCGGAGGACGCCCTTGGCGAGAAGCGTATTGGCCCCGCGGGCAGCGTCGTGTGCTGCAGCATTATCTTGTTTGCGCTGCTGTGTTGCGCGTGGATTGGGCCCGAGCGACTTGCCATGAGTGCGCCCTCGGTGCTGCGCGGTAAGTATTTCGAAGGCTCGGGCGTCGTGGGCATATTTATTGGTACCGTGGTGTTTGCCCTGCTGGCGCCGCTTGTGGGCGGCCTGATCGACGGCGTTGACCGCAAACTTTCGGCCCGTATGCAGGGCCGCGTGGGCCCGCGCCTGCTCCAGCCTTTCTACGACGTTGCCAAGCTGCTGCGCAAAGCCCCTGCCAGCGTAAACACCATGGACGATACCTATATGGCGTGCGCGCTCATCTTTACCGTCGTGGGCGGCGGCATCTTTGTGTCGGGCTCTAACACGCTACTGTGCGCTTTTATGGTGACGCTCGCCGCGATCTTTGTGGTGTTGGCGTCCGCCTCGACGCAAAGCCCGTTTGCCCAGGTTGGCGCCGATCGTGAGTTACTGCAGGTTATGAGTTACGAGCCCGCCGTTTTGCTGATGAGCGTGGGCCTGTACCTTGCCACCGACAGCTTTGATTCCATCGCCGTGACGGGGCAGTCGGCCCCCATCATCGTGTACAGCGCGCCCATTTTCCTGGCGCTGCTCGCGGTGCTTACCATCAAGCTGCGCAAGTCGCCGTTTGACCTTTCGTACTCGCATCACGCGCATCAGGAGATCGTCCAGGGCGTCGCCACCGAGATGAGCGGCGGCACGCTGGCCAAGATGACCCTTATGCACTGGTGCGAGACCGTGCTGTTTTTGATGTGGGTGGGCATGTTCTTTGTTTGGGACAACCCCGTGAGCTGGGTTGTAGCCCTGGTCGTGATGGCCGCGACGTATTTTGTCGAGGTCCTGATCGACAACACCTTCGCACGCAGCACCTGGCGCAGCTGCTTTAGGCTCGGATGGGGCGTGGCGCTGGTGTTTGGCCTGCTCAACCTTATGCCCATCCTCGTCGACGTGTTTATTTAGGAGGCGGCATCCATGGATCATAAAATGTCGCGCTCGCCGTGGGTCATTCATTACGACGGCTCGAGCTGCAACGGATGCGATATCGAGGTGCTGGCCTCGCTCACGCCGCTGTTCGATGCGGAGCGCTTTGGCGTGGTCAACACCGGCAACCCCAAGCATGCGGATATCTTTTTGGTGACGGGGTCGGTCAATGCCCAGAACCTGCCCGTCGTGCGCCAGATCTACAGCCAGATGCTCGAGCCCAAGTGCGTGGTGGCGTGCGGCATTTGCGCGTGTTCGGGCGGCGTATTCCGCGATGCCTATAACGTGATCGGCGGCGTGGACCGCGCGATTCCCGTGGACGTGTATGCGCCCGGGTGCGCCATTCGTCCCGAGACCGTGATCGATGCCATCGTGGAGGCGTGCGGCATCCTTGATCAGAAGGAGGCCGTGATGCGCGCCGGCGGTGACCCGCTTACCGTGGGCGGCGCTGCTACCTGGGATGGCGGCGTCGAGTTGGGCGAGGACGGGTTCGTGGCTGCAGCTGGGGCCGGGGCTGACGGTGCCGGTGACGCGCCTGCCGAGAAACCCGCAGCGCCCGTCGCTGCAAAGGAGGCCGAGTAATGCAAAAGGCTATCTATGCCACCGTTGGGATCGACGAGCTTCTGTCGCATGTCCAGGCGCTCAAGGGCGTCGGCGCGCGCTTTGTGCAGATGCATGCCGAGCGCTGTGTGGACGACGGATCGTATCGCCTGGTCTATACGTTTATCAACGTCCGCGCTGCTCAGGAGAATATTGCGCAGGACGGCAGCTATGCGATCGAGAACCTGGTGGTTGAGGGAATTGATCAGTATCAGGAGATTCCGTCCATCAGCTCGTACTATCCGGCGGTATTTCCGTTTGAGAACGAAGCGCACGACCTGTTTGGGCTTGCCATCACCGACATGCAGATCGACTTTAAGGGCTTTTTCTACCAGGTCTCGACTGCCGAACCCATGAGCGTTATCACGCCCGAGGTGAAGGCCGCACGCGAGAAGGCCATGAAGGTCCGTGCCGCCGCCGAGGCCAAGGCGCGCAAAGCCGCGGCCGAAAAGGCCGCCGCGGCTGCGGCTGCTGCAGGGGAGGGTGCTGCGAGCGCCGGCGACGCCGCGGGCGCCGCTGCTCAGCCCGCTGCGGCTGCCGGCTCCGATGCTCAGCACGATGAGGCCGCTGCGAAGGCCGCGCTCAAGGCTGCCGAGATGGAGGCAAAGCTCGCCGCCATGGATCCCGAGAAAGCGGCCAAGGTCCGCGCGGCGCTTGCCGCTAAGGCCGCCCGCGACAAGCAGAAAAAGGAGGCGTAAGGTCCATGGCACATCGCTCCGTTATTCCGTTTGGCCCGCAGCACCCGGTGCTGCCCGAGCCGCTTCATCTGGACCTGGTGATCGAGGACGACCGCGTCATCGAGGCAATTCCGCAGATCGGCTTTGTTCACCGCGGACTCGAGAAGCTCACCGAAAAGCGCGATATGCACCAGTTTGGCTACATCGCTGAGCGCATCTGTGGCATTTGCGCCGTGGGTCACAGCTATGGCTATGCCAGCGCCTGCGAGCGCATGCTCGACATCGAGGTGCCCGGCCGCGTGCAGTATATCCGCACCATTCTGCACGAGCTTTCGCGCATCCACTCGCATCTGCTGTGGCTGGGCCTGCTCGCCGATGCCTTTGGCTTCGAGGCACTGTTCTATCGTTCGTGGACTCTGCGCGAGCAGATTCTCAAGATCTTTGAGAGCACTTGCGGCGGCCGCGTGATTCTGTCGATTAATGAGATCGGCGGCCTTAAGCACGATATCGAGGACTCCGAGCTGGCGGGCATTGTCGAGACGCTTGACGCCATGCGCCCCGACTACGAGGCTCTGGTGCATACGTTTTTGGACGATGCCAGCTGCGGCGAGCGCCTGCATGGCGTGGGCGTGATTAGCGAGAAGGATGCGCTGAATCTGTCGATGGTCGGCCCGTTCGGTCGCGCCTCGGGCGTGGATTACGACGTGCGCATGTTCGGCGACGGCGCCTATGCGGATCTGGCTGCGTTTGAGCCCATCGTTGCTACCGATGGCGATTGCTATGCCCGCTGCCAGGTGCGCTGTGCCGAGGTCACGCAGGCCATGGACATCATCGAGGAGCTTGTGGGCAAGATCCCGCACGACGGCATCGGCGGGCGCACCAAGCTCACGCCGGCCGACGGTGCGCGTGGCGAGGTTGTGATTGAGCAGCCGCGTGGCGAGGCGTATTACTATGTGCGCGGCAACGGCACCAAGAACCTGGATCGCTTCCGCGTGCGCACGCCGACGTCGCAGAACCTGGCGGGTCTGACACATGCGCTGCAGGGCGTGCTCCTTGCCAACGTGCCCATGATTATCCTGACCATCGACCCCTGTATTAGCTGCACGGAAAGGTAGGCGCGGCATGAGTTTGCTGACATTTGCCAAGACAGCCTTGGGCTCTATGGTCAAGCAGCCGGTCACGGTGTGCTATCCGCAGGAGAAGCTGACGGCTCCCGAGCGCCTGCGTGGGCATATCGTCGACGACATGGACGTGTGCATTTGCTGCGGTATGTGCGCGCGTCGCTGTCCGGCGGGCGCGCTCGCGGTCGATCGCAAGGGTGGAACGTGGTCGATCGACCCGTATGCCTGCGTGGTGTGCGGTGAGTGCATCGAGAGCTGCCCCAAGCACTGCCTGACTATGGACACCGCCCGCACCCCAGTCGCAGCGGACAAGACTCCCACAGTAGAAACCAAGCCGGAATAGCGCTGGAATAGGGGCCGGTGGGGCAAAAATGCCCCACCGGCCCCGCGCTTAAACGCGCGGTTGTGCCGTCGCGAACAAAACTATGCCGGATTACGGGGCTGGATAGCGAACCTCCGACCATACAGAAAATCCCAAAAACAAAACCGCAGGTAGACTGCTTGCCGTTTTTCAAAAAAAGGCTGTATGGATGAGGACTCCGACTTTAGCCCCGTAATCCGGCATAGTTTTGAATTAGCACCATATCCGTAGCAGCCCTTGATCTCCCGTGGACAGAGGGAAACGGATCATTTTTGCCTCACGAGGGCTGCCGCGTGACCCGTCTGCCACGAAATGGGCCTATCTACTACGTTTAGGCGGCAGCCCTCGACCACGTCAAGTAATGCGAAATGAAAACCGACGCTCCTATAAGTTGTCAATAGGCAGTTTGCGGGAGCGCTCCCTTCAATTCGCACAGGAGCTCGT
>CABUJH010000030.1 GCA_902491895.1 uncultured Collinsella sp.
GAAAGCTGCTCGCGTGCCACGGCCGAAGGCGAGCTGTAGCTCATTGCGCGACCGAGCGCCGCCGAGTGACCGTTGTTGATAAAGCCCTGCTCAAGTCCAATGCGAATCTGTGTGAGCACGTCGCGCACGCGGTCGGCGTCGGCGTCTGCCAACAGCGTGCTCGACCACACCTCGCGCGGCAGACTTGCCAGCGCATCGATCTTCTCGGACAGGGCGCCGGCGCTCACCAGCAGGTAGGGGCGCACGCCGTCCACTTCGGGCTGCGTCATGACTTCGGTCGTAAAGCTCAAAAAGCCGAGCTTGCCAGCGAGCAAGTTGTCGAGTTCCTCGGCCGAATGCTCGCGCGTGGGCAGCTGCTTAAGCAGGCGGCAGAGCAGCGTCACATAGGGCAGGTCCTCAAACGCGACGCAGCTCAGGTCGAAATACTGCATGGCGTAGGCCAGGCGGTTGGTAGGGATGTCGTGGCGCAGACAGGGGATGGGCGCGGTCGTGTCCACGACCAGCGGCGGTTCGGGGCGCGCCTCGCCAATGTCGGACACGCGCAGGCGCGGCAGCGTGGCCTTGTCCTCGGGCGTGTCCTCGGCCTCCTGCGCGGCACGCAGCGCGGCCGTGCGCTCGACCACGTTGGCCAGCTCGGCATCGGTCATGGCATCGCGCTTGGCTGCCAGCTCGGCGGCCTCGGCACCCTCTGCGCCCTCGGCGGCGTCCACCGGCACCAGCTCGACCAGTGCCATGTGGTCGTTCTCCAGCACCAACTCGCGCAGCAGGTCCTCAAAGTAGGTGCCGTCCAGCTCGCTACGCAGCTCCTTGTACACCGGGCCGTACTTGAGTGCCAGCGTCGCGGCGTCGTCATCGTAGAGCCAGGTGCTTAGCGCGTCGCACGCAATTGCCACGCCGTCGGCGATACCGTAGTCGCGCTGGCGCAGGTCGTATTCGTTGCTGCTGATGATGGCTTCCAGGCGCTCGCGCGGAACGCCGTGCTCGCACAGGTCGCGGCAGGCGTTCTGGAACATGCGACGCAGTTCGCGCGCCACGCCGGGCTGCGCGTTTTGCAGCATGATGAGCTCGTAGGGCTGCAGGCTCTCGGCCGCGGTGTAGCTCACCACGTTGCCGCCCAGGTCGGCGGCCAGAATGGCCTTCTTAACCGGTGCTTCATTGGAGCCCAGCAGTGCCTCAAACAGGATATCCGCCGCGATCGTGCGCTTGCGGTCGAGCGCGCTGCCCAGCACCAGGCCCAGGCCCACCAGGGCGTTCTCGGGTGTAGTGGCCATCTCGACGCGCTTGTACTCGCAGGTCACGGGCGTTTGCACGCCCAGCGGATTGGGCGCCAGCGTGGACGGGTCCTCGCCGGCGGCGACGGCGGCGTCCATGCGGCGGCTCGCGGCACTCGGCTGCGACAGATAGCGCTCGTCCAAAAAGGCCAGTGCGCGGTCCACGTCCAGGTCGCCGTAGAGCGTGATGTAGGAGTTGGAGGGGTTGTAGTGGCGCGCGTGCGTGTCCAGGAATTGCTCGTAGGTGAGCGCGGGAATCGCGCGCGGGTCGCCGCCGCTTTCGTGCGCATAGGCGGTGTCGGGATAGAGCGCGGCGTTGACGGCGTCGTCCAGCACGCTCATGGGATCGGACAACGCACCCTTCATCTCGTTGAACACCACGCCGTTGTAGCGCAGCGTGCCCTCGCGCAGGCTGGCGGGGTTGCCGTCGCCCTCGCCCTCGGCGCCCTCTGGCAGGTCCAGCTCGTAGTGCCAGCCCTCCTGCTCAAAAATGGTGGGCTTGGTATAGATGGCCGGGTTGAACACCGCGTCCAGGTACACGTCCATCAGGTTGTACAGATCCTGCTCGTTGGTGGTGGCGACGGGGTAGATGGTCTTGTCGGGGTAGGTCATGGCGTTGAGGAACGTCTGCATGGAGCTCTTGATCAGGTCGACAAACGGCTCCTTGACGGGAAACTTGGCCGATCCGCACAGCACCGAGTGCTCAAGAATATGGAACACGCCGGTGGAATCGGCCGGCGGCGTCTTAAAGCCAATGGCAAAGGCCTTGTTTTCGTCGTCGCACGCCAGGTACAGCAGACGAGCGCCCGAGGCAGTGTGTCGCAGCACGTAAGCGTCCGAGTCGAGCTCGGGCACGGTCTCGCGGCGCTCGACGGCAAAGCCGTGGCAGGTAGTGCCGGGCACCAGCAGTGCAGCGGCTGCGGCGCGCGGGTCGGTTGAGGTGGTGGGCATATGCAGTCTCCTTTGACGCCCCAGCGGGGGCGAATCGAGTCGAATCCTCGAGAGTATACCCATATGGGGCCGCGACCCTGCGGCGAACTGGAGACGATGCCAGCGGATTGGGCGAAGGGCTCGCGTGCCCGCCGCACGAGCGTGGAAAATTGGACACTCGCCAAACGAGAGTGGATATTCGGACGGACGAGCGAGGATTTCCGGATACCTATCGAACGAGAGTGGATATTTGGACGGAATTTGCCGCAAAAGCCCCAAAAACCGTCCAAATATCCACTCTCGATATCCGACCGTCCGAAAATCCTCGCTCGTCCATCACTCGCGTATCTCTCGTCCCTCATTCGTCTCTAATATGAGAGATGACAGGAAGATGAGAGAAAAATATGAGAGATAACTGAGCAGCAAAGAGACAGGCAATCATGGTATTGTCTCAATACCAATTGTTCTACCAGCAAAAAAATGTATAAATGAAGCAAATGGTAGACATTCCATCTCTCATCTATCTCTCTATCTCTAAGCCGAGAGATAGAGAGATAGATGAGAGATAATTTCGAGAGATAACTGAGAGACGAGGGAAATCTATCCGCGGCATTCTCCGCAGGACCGAGCGAAAGGACGTGCAGATGAACGAAAACGAGCTGACCGGTCTGCTTGAGTCTTTAAGGCGTATGGGCTCGGATGATCTTAACGTCGAAGTGAAGGAGAGCGCCACGACGCTTTCCCGCGATGTGTGGGAAACGGTGAGCGCATTCGCGAACACTGCCGGCGGAATCATCGTGCTCGGAGTGAGTGAGCGCGCAGGTTTTGTCCCGGTTGAGAACTTCGAGACCGAGAAAGTGCTCAACCAATTTGTGTCAGGCATGGGTGATGCGGGCGGTCGAGGAAAGCTGGCCAATCCGCCTAAATACACGATCGAGCGAGTGGAGCTTCAGGGCGTCATCGTTCTCGTCATTGCGATTGAGGAGCTCGATCCGTCGAGCAAGCCCTGCTATGTCATAGAGCGGGGCGCCCAAGGCGGCAGCTACAAGCGCATCGATGACAAAGATGTGCCGCTTTCATCGACCGAGGTGCTCGCATTGGCGTCATACGGTCGAGCGACTCCGAGCGATCGGGACGCGGTGGCGGGTGCGGGCGCGGACAATCTCGACGAGACGCTGGTCGACCGTACGATAGATCGGGCTTTCTCGTTGACGCCCCGGGCAATGCGCGGCGCGCCGGACAAACAAACGAAGCTGGAGCGCCTAAATATCCTTGATTCCCAGGGCAATGTCACCAAGGCTGGACTCCTAGTTGTGGGCACCTACCCTCAGCAGTTCTATCCCAAGCTCTTCATTGACGTGGCTGTCCATGCGGGAACTCAGAAGGGCATGGCGGGGTCGCTGAGGTTCATGGACCGCACAATCTGTGAGGGAACGTTGGGCGAGATGATCTCGGATGCCGTCGCAGCCGTCGCCAAGAATTTGCGGCGAACCTCGACCGTCCAAGGCGTCTCGCGTGTCGACTCGCTTGAGATTCCCGAGGAGGTTCTGCGCGAGGCAATCGCCAACGCCGTAATCCATCGAGAATACGGGGATCGGTTCTGTGGACAATCGATTGCCGTCGACGTCTTTGATGATCGTGTCGAGGTGACAAATCCTGGCGGCCTTTACGGGGGAAAGACTCGCGAGAACTTGTTTGACGGCAGCTCCCGATGCCGTAACGCGACGCTTGTGAAGCTCATGTCGATTGTCCCGCTGCCGGATGGCGCAGGTTCGCCGGCTGAGGGCAATGGCTCGGGCATCCCGATGATGATCGATGCCATGCGCGCGCATGGTCTGGCCGGGCCCCTGTTCTGCCCGGGATTCGATCGGTTCAAGGTCGTACTTTACCGTTCAAAGATCGAGCCGGTCGATCATGGCGGGGGCTTAATTGTGACGGCACTCAAACACTACGGCGAGCTGGGGACGCGCGAGCTGGCAGAGCACACAGGGCTCACAATTTCCCAGGTTAGGTCGCGCGTCAACGCGCTCATTGCTCAAGGTGAGCTTGAGCCCACGGCGCCGGCGACGAGCCGCAACCGCAAGTATCGACTGTCGGAGCGCGTGGGATAGATGCGTTAGTGGACGAGGCGACCCAATAATCGACCCTCGATTGGCGTCCATTAAGGTAAAGCGGTTGTTGCCCAGTCGACGGTGATGCTAAAGACTCGGCTTACGCCGGCATGGCCCCGAACCCGTCTATCAGGAACAGCCTAAGAACCAGCTTGATGACATTTCCCGGTTTGACTTCTGCCGCGTCAAAGACGTGGCGCTCGGCGAGCTCGCTGCAGTATGCATAGATGTCGCGGATAAGGTCCGCGCCCGAGAGCGTAAACATGTAGCCTGCGTCCGAAAGCGCATTGGGCGCGGCAGGCAACTTGGCCATGTGGCAGAACGTTTGCAGGTCGGGCGCCATAACGTTCTGGTAGTCGAGGTGGCCGTTGGCATCCTGCGCGGCAACCTCCAATTGGCGCACAAAATCCAGCGCCGCCGCTAACACAAAGCTCGGCGTAGGCGCATTGACGTCCTGAGTGGTCGCCACAAGCCTGCCCGCCGCCTGCGTGACAAGCCAAGCGACCTCGCGCTGGCAACGCACGGCCTTGCGCGTAACCGGCTTGATGGACGAAGAAGAAACGCTTCCCTTAGGCGGATTCGAAACAGCCACAAGAACCTCCCATGAACGACCCGGCCCAACAAGCCCGGATGAAACACGTGCTACATCAGTATACAGGGAAGTGGGGTAGCGGGGTACAAGCGCGCCAGCGGCAAACCGAGAGCATCAACGATGTGCCGATCGCGGAATGAGATCTCGTAATAATTGACTCTCGGCCATATTATTGAGGGGCATGACTCGCGTTCGTATGGTTGTAGGTGCTGGCGATGAACGACATTGACCTTGCTGTTCCGTTGATGGATGGACCAAGCTATGACCGCGCCTGCAGTCTCGTGCCTTCCGAATACGTTGAGGCATGGGAGTGGTTTCTGGGTGAGGAACAGCGCGGCGGCGTTTGGACCAGCCTTCCGCACCACACCAAGGAAGATAGTCCTCAGTATCAGTACCGTTTGAGAATTGGCTCGGACTTCTTTCCCGTAACGCGGGATTCAGGGATCTTCTGGCCGGGCCAGGATCGGGTGAAGCAAGATCCCAATAAGATCTTTGCGCTTTCGGTCCATAACTCTAAAAAGAGCTTCTACACCGATGTGCCTCCGCTCTATTTGGATGACGGTACGTGGGTCATTAAGTATTCGGTCCAAGCGCCAGGAGCCGTTGGTTCTCGAGACCAGAATTACAACCGTAAAATGCTCAACTGCATGGAATGTGGCGTCCCAGTCGGAGTCATATTTGCAACCGAGGTGGGCTATAAGGTGCTCGGCCTTGCGTTTGTTGAGCGGTTCGAGCCCGAAAATGGATGGTTTGTTCTGCACGGTCCTGTTCATAAAGGCGGACCGGACCCTCGTTTTGCGCCCGACATGAGTTATCTGAAGCACATACCCGTCGATATTGAGTTTGCCGGACAGGGTGCGACCGACGACGAAAAGGTCCGCTATGCGTTAAGGCGCGAGCGATTGGGGCAGCAATGGTTCCGCAAGCAGCTCGTTGCCGCCTATGATGGCCGTTGCGCGGTGTCGGACTGCGGCGTCAGTGAAGCTCTGGAGGCTGCACATATCGAGAATTACTCGGGACCCAAATCGCAGGTTGCCAGCAACGGTATTCTGCTTCGGCGCGATCTTCATTCCCTATTTGATGCTCACCTGATTTCGTTTGAGCCTGTTTGCGGCGAATATCGGCTGTGCGGATCGTACCTGCTGGATAAGACCGACTACGCTTCCTTTGCGGGTGCGACGCTAAGGCAGCCGGATGAGCGTCAGTGGCGACCCGATACGGTGTTTCTTGAGGCCCATCGCATTGAGTTCGATCGCTCGGAAAAGAAGCGTGAAAAGGCGGGGCTTCTGCCGTATTAGCGTATTTGGCTTTGGCATTCTTTGACGATCGTGTTGTTTGATCGGATCGCGTGGCGATGCAATCTCGCGCACGCCCGCCGGTGCATGCTCTTCCTGATTTGTATAGCGAGAGGGGAGCGTATATGAGCTGGCGAGGCGATATTGCGATGGGGAAGTACGGAAAACTGCCGTGTGCCCTTATAGACAACAATATGTTTCCGAGCGTAGAGGTTGATTGCGCGTCGTTTGTCGTCACCTGCCCTTGCTGCGGCTCGCAAATACCGTGTCTCGACATTCGGTTTATCGATGCGCGCGACAGACTCAGCGACGAAGTGAGAAAACGGACAGGCGTTCATATGCCGGTGTATCCGGAGAAATGCCCTGTTTGTGGCCTCGATATCGTGTACGACGCCGGCGACGAGGGATAGGTGATGCGGAGGAGTTGGCTGTGAGTGTCTTTTGCCTCTACAAATAAATCCCCTCACCGAGTTGCTTGTGGAACTCGGCGTGATGGTCGCGTGCCCAGGTAAAGAGCGCCTGGTCAAAGTCGGTACGCGTGACCGGGACGCCAAAGACGCCGGCAACTTCGACGCGTATAAACTCCAGTGCCGGCAGCTTGTTGATGGCAGTGAGGGCAAACGGGGACGAGGGCTCCTCGAACAGATAGCGGCTGCCTTGCAGCGCGTCGCAACTGGTGCACGTGTTGCCGAGCGACGGGGCTTTGGAGGCTCGCGCGCCTACGGGCTTGTAGCCGCAGCGCTTATGAAGGTAGTCGCGGATCTCGCCCGGTACGCAGCCAAGAGCGGGCACGATGGCGAGTGCGTTGGCGTTGGCCGTGTCGATGGCAATGTACCCGGCTTCGTTGGGCGCGTGCGCGATGGCGATGCTCTCGTCGTTATCGGTTCGATAGGGAATGCCGAAGGCTGCGACCGAGGTCTCTTTGTGACACTTCCAGCACTCGCGCTTGCCCAGTACTAGATATATATACGGCGCTGAGGGGTCGGATCGGTCAACACCGGGCAGCCACTCGGCAAAGGGCTCGGGGTTGACGCCGCTGGGTACATACCAGATCTTCTTGGTCCGGTCCCATTTGGCGCCCAGCGCCTTGGCTTCTTCTTTGTGCGAAAAGGGGACATCGAGCTCGGTGCGCATGGCGGCTCCTTGGTGCTGCAGGTGCAAGTGGCTCAAGGATACCGCAGGGCGCAGACATCGCGGCGTTTTGCTGAGAAGTTGCGGTGCGGACTGATTGGTTATGCCGATGAATAGATCGGCAAGTAGATGGTCGGCTTTTGGCCAGTTGGGCGGTTGGAGCTGCCAGCGGATTTGGCGACATAAAACAAAACAGCCCAGAGGGCATAGCCTCTGAGCTGCGAACATTTGGTGGGCGTTAGAAGATTTGAACTTCTGACCTCTTCCGTGTCAGGGAAGCGCTCTCCCCCTGAGCTAAACGCCCGATCAAGGGTGCGCAAGCGCGCAAGGGATAATATAACGGAGCCTGAACTCGGTGGCAAGAACATTTTTAAAAATCGCTTACATTGTGGAATTCAGGGGCTTTGTCATATCCATTTCAAAAGAGCTTACTGCCGCGATTTGGCTGTCGCATAATGCAAGGCCATTGCGGTATCGAGCTATGGAAAGACGCCTGCGGAATTGTCCTACCGATAAGCGGACAAGCCTCCAGCTGGTGCCTTCGCCGTGGTAAGGTAAGCCGAATTGTTTCCAGGCTGTTTCGGGGGAGTGGAATGAGCAAAGAGTGTGTCGAGCAGGTCGAAGGCGCAGGGGCTTCGGTGCCGATGACCGATATATCGAACATTGATGTGCCCGAGGGCACCGACGAGCTCAGCCGTAGCACCCGCCGCGCCTGGCGCGAGCGCCTTAACGATGCGTCGTCGCGCAAGATGATCACGGGCGTCTTGGCTACGCTGGTGGGCGGTTCGTTTTGGGGCTTCTCGGGCACCAGCGCGAGCTTTCTGTTCGATACCTACCACGTCGACACCTTGTGGCTTATGAGCGTGCGTCAGATTCTCGCCGGTCTACTCTTTATGGCCGTGGTTGTTACGCGCGACCGCGAGCGCCTGATTAAGCTCTGGACCACACCCGCCGATCGCAAGCAGCTGCTGCTCTTTACTGCCTTTGGCCTGCTGTTCAACCAGTTTTGCTATCTTTCGGCCGTGCGCCTGACGAACGCCGGAACCGCGACGGTGCTCCAGTGCCTGCAGCTCGTTATCATCATGGGCTACGCCTGCGTGACCGATCGCCGCATGCCGCGTACTCGCGAAGTCATCGGCATTGGCCTGGCTCTGGGTGGAACCTTTTTAATTGCCACCGGCGGCGACCCTACCAGCCTGAATATCTCGCCGCTTGGCCTGGCAGCAGGTCTTATGTGTGCGGTCAGCGCCGCGTGTATGGCGGTGATTCCCGCCAAGATCCTGCCCGAATACGGTAGCCCCATCGTCACGGGCTCGGCAATGCTCACGGCGGGCGTGGTCTCATGTGTCTTCGTGCAGCCCTGGGCGCATATGCCGGCGCTCGATGCCGCTGGTATCGAGGCGCTCGCGGTGTTCGTGGTTATCGGCTCGTTTTTTGCTTACATGCTCTATATGCAGGGCGTTAAGGACATCGGCTCGGTGCGTGCGAGCCTCATCGGAACTGTGGAGCCGGTTTCGGCGACCATCACCAGCGCCGTTATGCTGGGCACGGTGTTTTTGCCGACCGACCTTATCGGCTTTGCCATGATCATCGTGATGATGTTCCTTACGGTGTAGTTGACGCCGCCGCCAAGACAGAAAAGGTGTTGTGCCGCATTTTCGCCAATTGATGTCCGTGTCTGGAGTTTAGCTGTCGATGCTCAAAATGCCATAAACTAGTAACGTTATGGACTTTTTCATTGCGACTCAATTGCGAGGATTTCTTTATGGCTGGTAATCACTTTAAGGGCAGCGATAGCGGCCGTCCTGCAGTTCCGCCGCGTCCGAACGGGGCTGGTAAGGCCGGCACGCCGGGCGACGCTGGACAGGGCGGCTCCGGTAAGCGCGTGTCCCCGGGCGAGACGGCGATGTTTACCGCTCTGTACGAGCAGTCTCAAAAGGCAAAAAAGACCGGCCGTGCAAGAGGGAATGTCTTTGCGGGCGGTGCAACCTCCGCGTCGCAGCCGAGCGGGGCTCCTTCGGCACCTGCGAACAACGCAGGTGCCGCCAACGCCGCGAATGCCGCCGGCAACGTTAATGCCGGCAAGGCCGACAACAATACTCCCTCTGCCGGTGGCGCGGGGCTTACGGGTAACCTTGGCACGATCTACACCGGCGCCTCCGAGACTGGCACGTTCGCCCGCCTGGATGATAGCGGTGCCGAGTTTGCGGGCTCGGGTTCCAAGGAAGATTATTACGATTTTGGCTTGAACTACGGTAGCGACGCTTCGTCGAGTTCGACCTCTGACGGTCTGGTCCGTCATCGCCATCGCAAGGGCGAGCGCAAAAAGCGTCACACCGGCGCCATTATTGCCGCTGTAGTCGCGGTGCTTCTCGTTGCGCTTGGCGCAAGCGGCTTTATGCTGCTTAACTCGGCAAAGACCGTAAAGAGCGAAGCGAAGGAGGCTGTCGAGATCGTCGGTGGCCTTAAGGACAAGGTCACGTCGGGCGATTTTTCGACGCTGCCTGACGACGCGAAGAAGATCGATGAACTCTGCGACAGCATGAAGGCGGAGACTTCGAGCCCGCTGTGGACGGCGGCTTCGTTTATCCCGGTGTATGGCAGTGACATCAACGCAGCCCGCACCATGATTGATGCCCTGTCCGATGTCTCGAGCAACGCGCTGGTTCCCATGGCCGACAACCTTTCGCAGGCCACGCCCGGCAAGCTGTTCCAGGACGGCATGATTAACGTGTCCGCGCTGCAGGCGGTCGCCGATTCGCTTTCCAGCAGCTCAAAGGTGTTCAAGAGCGCCAACGAGAAGGTCCAGGGCATTGGCGATACTCATATTTCCCAGGTGACCGAGCTGGTCGATAAGGCCAAGGACGGCTTTGCCACCCTCAACGGTGCGGTCGACGCGGCGGAGAAGGTCGCCCCCGTCCTTCCCCAGATGCTCGGCGCCAACGGCCAGACGCGCAACTACCTTATGTACGCCATGAACAACGTCGAGATTCGTGCTTGCGGCGGCTTTGGCGGTTCGCAGGGCCTGATTTCGGTCACTGACGGCCAGATGTCGATTGGCGAGTTTGTTCCCCGCATTGGACTCAGCGAGGATGAGGCAGTCGAGAGCGTCGACGAAGAGGATGAGGCGCTGTTCGGCAACCACAGTAACCTGTACAACTCGGGCAATACCTATTCGCCTGATTGGCCCCGCAACTCGCAGCGTGTCGCCGCGCTGTGGAAGTCCCAGTATGGACAGGACGTTGATGGCGTCATCGGTATCGACCCGGTGTTCCTGCAGTATCTGCTGGGCCTGGTCGGTAATGTCTCGCTGCCCGACGGAACGGTTGTCGACGGCACCAACGCCGCAAAGGTCCTCATGTACGATGTGTACTGGAACTATCCGGTCGAGGAGTCGGACGGCATCTTTGCATCCGTCGCCAGCGCTGCCTTCGACAAGATCCTTGGCGGTATCGGCGATGTCGATGTTACGAAGCTTGTCAGCGCCGTTGAGCGCGGTGCCGAAGAGGGCCGCCTGATCGCGTGGATGAGAAACGATGATGAGCAGAATGCCATCAAAGAGACGGGCATTGACGCTTCGCTGCCCGATCCGGATGACCCGAGCGCCGATCCTGTTGCCGGCGTTTACTTTAACAACCTGAGCTTCTCCAAGCTCGACTGGTACCTGAACGCCGATACGCAGATTGGTCAGGGCGTGAAGAACGGTGACGGCACGTGCTCCTATCGCATCACCGTTACCCTGACGAACATCATGACGCAGGAGGAGGCTGGCAAGCTGCCCGACTACGTTGCGGCGAGCGCACCCGATGCCGCGCGTGACGACGAGCGTCTGAATGTCTCGTTGTTTGCCCCGACGGGCGGCAACATTACTGATCTGACCGTCGAGGGCACCCAGTTTGGTCTTGGCGCCGCTACGTGGCATGGAATCCCCTTCTATTCGGGCACCGTTGACCTGCATGCTGGCGAGACGACGACGATCACGTATACGCTGACCACGTCGGCCGAGGCGGGGGACAAGCCGCTTACGCTGCGTCAGACTCCTACATGCCAGGCGGCTCGCGACAGCGCGTCGGCGTAGGGTTTTTCTGGTAGCGCAGATAATCGAGTACCATTTTGGGGCGGACAGGCAATCTGTTCGCCCCTATTTTGTAAGGAGAGCGCATGAAGTACTTTGGCACCGACGGCTTTCGTGGTGAGGCCAACGTTGGGCTGACGGTAGAGCACGCTTATAAGATTGGCCGTTTTGTGGGCTGGTATTACGGCGCCAACCGCGAGCGCAAGGCACGCGTGATCGTGGGCAAGGACACGCGTCGCTCGAGTTATATGTTCGAGGCGGCGCTGGTGAGCGGCCTGGTCGCGAGCGGTGCGGACGCCTATATGCTGCACGTGATCCCCACGCCGGGCGTAGCGCATCAGACTGTGGAAGGCTGCTTCGATTGCGGCATCATGATCAGCGCAAGCCACAACCCGTTTTGCGATAACGGCATTAAGCTCGTCAATAGCGACGGTTTTAAGATGGACGAGGACGTACTGGAGCTCATCGAGGACTACATCGATGGCAAGAGCGAAGTTCCGCTGGCCACGGGCAACCACATCGGTGCCACGGTGGACTACATGCAGGGCCGCAACCGCTACATTGCTTCGCTCATTGCAAGTGCGAACTTTTCGCTGCAGGGCGTCAAGATCGGTATCGACTGCGCCAACGGCTCGGCTTCCTCGGTGGCCAAGCCGGTGTTCGACGCGCTCGGTGCCGACGTGCGCGTGATCAACGCCGCGCCCGATGGCTTTAACATCAACGTCGACTGCGGCTCCACGCATATGGAGCGCCTGCAGCGCCATGTGGTGGAGCAGGGCCTGGATGTGGGCTTTGCCTATGACGGCGATGCCGATCGCTGCTTGGCCGTGGACGAGCGCGGTCGCGTGGTAGACGGCGACCAGATCCTGTACGTGTGCGGCGTGTATCTGAACAAGCACGGGCGACTCTCGGGCGGTACCGTGGTGCCGACGATTGCCAGCAACTTTGGCCTGGTCAAGTCGCTGGAGCTTGCCGGTCTGAGCGCCGTGACCAGCGGCGTGGGCGACCGTCACGTGTATGCCAAGATGCGCGAGGGCGGCTACAGCCTGGGTGGCGAGCAGACGGGCCATACGATCTTTGGCGATATCGAGCGCACGGGCGACGGCATTATGACCTCGCTGCGCGTGATGGAAGTGATTCGTGCCGAGCGCGAGACGCTCTCGCAGCTCACGGCTCCGTGCAAGCTGCTGCCGCAGGCGCAGGTGGCCGTGCACGTGGCGGACAAGGACGCCGCGCTCGAGAACATGGGCGTGCAGAACGCCATCGCCGAGGCCGAGGCCGCGCTGGCAGGCGAGGGCCGCGTACTGGTGCGCAAGAGCGGAACCGAGTCGGTTATCCGCGTGCTGGCCGAGGCGCCCGACCAAGCATCCGCCGATGCCGCCATGAAGCGCATCGCAAGTGCTCTGGAGGCTCTTTAGTTACGCGTTTTTACCAAACCGCGTAACTGCTCGACGCTACAAACGGCCCCAAGCGGCAGCCTGATGTTCAATTTCAAGGGCGCGACCAGAAGGTCAGCGCCCTTTCATTTCACGTCACCTTGCTCGCTTAGGGTCGTTTTCGCTGACGTTGCCAAGACATTAGCGTCAACGAACTAGTCATTGGGTACCTAGTTATTGGGTGAAAAAAGGGGACGCTGCGGATTGGTTCCGCGGCGTCCCCCCCCTTGCGTTGGCGTGTCGGTTATGCCTTACAGCTCGTAGAGCGTGGTGAACTTGTCCTGCAGGTAGCTGCAGTAGTAGCGGGCATCGAACGCCATGCCGCAGGCGCCCTTGATGAGTTCCGGCGCGTCTTTGGCGCGGCCCCACTGCCAAATGCGCTCGCCCAGCCAGGCGCGGACGGGCGCCAGGTCGCCGCTCGCACAGGCGCCGTTAAGGTCGACACCGTCGCGGCACATGGCCGGTACAAACATGGCATCGTAGGCACTGCCCAGCGCATACGTGGGGAAGTAGCCAAACGAGCCGCCACTCCAGTGCGTATCCTGCAGGCAGCCGTGCGTGTCGTCGGGAACGGGAATGCCCAGGTACTCGTCCATAAAGCGATTCCAAAGCGCGGGGATATCCTTGGCCATGGCCTCGCCGGCAAACAGCATGCGCTCGATCTCGTAGCGCACCATAACGTGCAGCGGATAGGTGAGCTCATCGGCCTCGGTGCGGATCAACGACGGCTGCGCGATGTTCACGGCGCGGTAGAGCGTGTCCTCGTCCACATTGCCGTAGACCTCGGGTGCGTGGCGGCGCAGCACCTCGAGCAGCGGTCCCATAAAGGCGCGGCTGCGACCCACGGTGTTCTCGAAAAAGCGGCTCTGGCTCTCGTGGATACCCATGGAGGTGCCGCCTTCCAGGCAGGTGCGCGCATAGGCGGGGTTCACGCCCAGCTCGTACATGGTGTGACCGGCCTCGTGGATGATGCTGTAGACGTTGGAGATGCAGTCGTCCTCGTAGATGTGCGTCGCGATGCGCGCGTCACCCACGGCAAAGCCCTCGCTAAACGGATGCTCGGTAAAGGCAAGCGTGGTGTCGTCCAGATCCAGACCGACGAGCTTCATAAGGTCGAAGCTCATGGCGCGCTGGGCGGCCTCGGGCACGCGGGCGTGCAAAAAGTCGGCATCGGGCTGCTGGCCGCGCTCGCCGATGGCGTGCACGAGCGGCACGACCGTCGCCTTGACCTCATCGCAAAACGCGTCGAAGCTCTTGGCAGAAAGGCCGCGCTCGTACTGGTCGAGCCAAACGTCGTATGGGTCGCGCTTGGGGTCCATGAGCTCGGCCTGATGCTTAAGTTGGGCGACGATTCTATCCACATAGGGCTCAAAGCTTGCCCAGTCGTTGGCCGCCTTGGCCTTGTGCCACACGGCGTCTGCCTCGCAGGTGAGCCTGGTCCAGGCCTCGGCCTCCTCGGTGGGGATGACGCTTGCCTCGCGCTGGTCGCGACCGAGCACACGGATCTCGTCGAGCAGCTGCGGGTCGTCTACATGTCCGCCTGCAACCGTCTCGCGCGCTAACGAGCGTACGAGCTCAACGGACTTCTCGCTGGTCAGCAGCTTGTGATGCTCGCCGGCAAGCGTGCCCATGGCGTCGGCACGGGCGGCAGCACCATTGGCAGGAGCAATCGTCGCTCCATCGAACTCGGCAATCTTGAGCAGGTACTCACGAGTCCACAGCTTGCCCTCGAGTTTGCGGAACTTTTTGACGGCCTTGTCGACTTTAGCGGCCTTGACGCTCTTGGCAGCTTTTGCCACGGCGGCCTTGGCCTTCTTATCGAGTTTCTTTCCCATACCGCATCCTTAATCTCGCAGGCCGAGCGCCGCAGGCGGGTGCACGGCCAGTTTGCACAGCTACCTGCCTTGTACCCAGCACGAACAAAACGGAACGCGGCGATGCGCTCGCGAAATGTGGTATCCTATAGCCCAATGCGTTGACGGAGAGGGTTTTGCCCGCCGCGTCGCCGGCAAGAGAGGGAAGGTCATGGGCTGCAAGCCTTCCTGCGGTGGCAAGGGCCAAGCGTTCACTCCCGAGCAGCGACCTCAACGGGCACGCGGCCGGCGGCAGCGAGGCCCCAGTAGGGAAGCCGTGAGCCTCGCGACAAGAGGCGCAGAGTGGGCGCGGCGGGCCAGACATCCGCCGGGTCAAACAAGGTGGTACCGCGGAATTTAACCGTCCTTGGGCAATGCACATGCCCGAGGATGGTTTTTTGTTACCGAACCGGGCCGCGCATCCGCAGCATCGGGCGGCGTCAGCCGTCCCGGAGCGCGGATGCGCGAGAGACGAAAGGGAAGACATGAGTCTGATTGATGATCTGGTCAAACTCGAGGAAGAGGCCAAGGAGCTCGTCGCAGGCGCCGACGACGCCGCAAAGCTCGAGGCCGCGCGCGTTGAGCTGCTCGGCCGCAAGGGCCGCATCACCGGCCTGATGCGCATGATGGGCAAGCTCGCCCCCGAGGATCGTCCCATGATGGGCAAGCGCGCCAACGAGATGCGCCAGCTGATTGAGGGCATGCTCGACGAGCGCACCACCGAGATGAAGGCCGCCGCCCTCAAGCACGCACTCGAGCACGAGGCCGTCGACATCACGCTGCCGGGCATCCGTCCGCAGATCGGTCACCAGCACCTGATCAAGCAGATCATCGAGGAGGCCGAGGACATCTTCTGCGGCATCGGCTACACCGTCGAGTCCGGCCCCATGGTCGATACCTCCTACTACAACTTCACCGCGCTCAACGCGCCCATGGATCACCCGAGCCGCTCGGCTCGCGACACGTTCTATGTGGTCGACAACAACCCCGGTAGCGTCGCGCACCCCGAGGCTCACGCCCACGGCGAGTCCGACGTGCTGCTGCGCACCCAGACCTCGGGCGTGCAGATCCACACCATGGAGTCGCAGAAGCCGCCCATCTACATGATCTGCCCGGGCACCGTCTATCGTCCCGACACGGCCGACGCCTGCCACCTGCCGCAGTTCAACCAGATTGAAGGCTTGGTCGTCGACGAGGGCATCACCTTTGGCGATCTTAAGGGCACGCTCGACTACTTTGTTAAGTGCATGTTTGGCGAGGACCGCAAGACGCGCTACCGCCCGCACTTCTTCCCCTTCACCGAGCCTTCCTGCGAGGTGGACGTGAGCTGCCACGTCTGCGGCGGCAAGGGCTGCAACTTCTGCAAGCACAGCGGCTGGATCGAGATCTTGGGCTGCGGCATGGTCGACCCCAACGTTCTTATCAACTGCGGCATCGACCCCGAGAAGTACACCGGCTTCGCCTTTGGCATTGGCGCCGAGCGCGTCGCGGCCCTGCGCTACGACCTGCCCGACCTCAGAACGCTCATGACGGGCGATATGCGTTTTCTGAATCAGTTCTAGGCTGCGGCTTGTCCAAGCACGGCACCTCGGCGCTCATTCGTCGCTTGCGTACCAAAGTACGCGGCGCTCCTCTTTCGGGCCGATCTGCCGCACTTGGACAACCCTCGCTTTGTAAGGAATGTTCACAAAGTTGAAGTTTCCACCTGCATCTCTTCGCAGGCTTTCAGTATGAAAGGAGAGCTAGATGCGTGTTTCTTACGACTGGCTCAAGACCATGATCGATATTCCGGAGGATCCCAAGACCCTTTCGGACGAATATATCCGTACCGGCACCGAGGTCGAGGCGATCGACACCGTGGGCGAGTCCTTCGACCACGTGGTGACCGCCAAGGTGCTCACCAAGACCCCGCACCCCGATAGCGACCACATGTATGTGTGCTCGGTCGACGTGGGCGACAAGAACCTCGACCCCGACGGCAATCCCGCTCCGCTGCAGATCGTCTGCGGCGCGCAGAACTTCGAGGCCGGCGACCACATCGTCACGGCAATGATCGGCGCCGTGCTTCCCGGCGACGTCAAGATCAAGAAGAGCAAGCTTCGCGGCGTCGTGTCCATGGGCATGAACTGCTCCGCGCGCGAGCTCGGCCTGGGTGGCGACCACTCCGGCATCATGATCCTGCCCGAGGATACGCCCTGCGGCATGCCGTTTGCCGAGTACGTGGGCTCGAGCGACACCGTGCTCGACTGCGAGATCACGCCCAACCGCCCCGACTGCCTGTCCATGATCGGCATGGCCCGCGAAACCGGTGCCATCTTCGACCGCGATTTCCACGTTGAGCTGCCCGCCATCAAGGTCGAGACCGGCCGCGCGACCGACGACGAGCTTTCCGTCGAGATTGCCGACGAGGGCCTGTGCGACCGCTACGTTGCCCGCATCGTGCGCAACGTGAAGGTCGGCCCCTCGCCCGACTGGATGGTCAAGCGCCTCAACGCCCTGGGCGTGCGCCCGCACAACAACATCGTCGACATCACCAACTACGTGATGATGCTCACCGGTCAGCCGCTGCACGCCTTTGACCTGGACACCTTTGCCGAGCGCGATGGCCACCGTCGCGTGGTGGTTCGCGCCGCCCAGCAGGATGAGAAGTTCACGACGCTCGACGGCGAGGAGCGCGTGCTCGACGCCGGCATGGGCCTCATCACCGACGGCGAGCGTCCCGTGGCGCTGGCCGGTGTCATGGGCGGCATGGATTCCGAGATCGAGGACGATACCGTTGACGTGATGGTCGAGAGCGCCTGCTTCAACGCCGGCCGCACCTCGCGCACCAGCCGCGACCTTTCGCTGATTTCCGACGCCTCCATTCGCTTTGAGCGCCAGGTCGACGAGACCGGCTGCGTGGACGTCGCCAATGTGACGTGCGCGCTCATCGAACAAATCGCCGGCGGCGAGGTTGCTCCCGGCTATGTCGACGTTTTCCCCGCGCCCAAGACCATCGACAGCATTAAGCTGCGCCTGGCCCGCGTACACGCCATCTGCGGTGCCGACATCGAGCCCGACTTTATCGAGCGCTCACTCACCCGCCTGGGCTGCACCGTCGAGCGCGACGGCGAGGACTTTATGGTCACGCCGCCGAGCTTCCGCCCCGACCTGCCGCGCGAGATCGATCTGATCGAGGAGGTCTTGCGCCTGTGGGGCATGGGCCGCGTGACGGCGACCATTCCGGCTGCCAAGAATCACATCGGCGGTCTGACGCGCGAGCAGAAGCTTACCCGCAAGGTCGGCGAGATCCTGCGCGCCTGCGGCCTCAACGAGACCACGACCTTTGGCTTTGCCGCCCCGGGCGACCTGGAGAAGATCGGCATGTCCACCGAAGGCCGCGGCTGCCCCGTGGTGCTCATGAACCCGTTGGTCGCCGAGCAGACCGAGATGCGCCGCTCGTTGCTGCCGGGTCTGCTGCAGTCTGTGGCCTACAACGAGGCCCACGGCACGCCCAACGTGCATCTGTACGAGGTCGGCAGCCTGTTCCACGGTCGCGAGAACGCCAGCCTGCCCAAGGAGACCAAGTCCGTGGCGGGCGTGCTCTCGGGCCAGTGGAGCGAGCAGTCTTGGAACATGAAGTACCGTAAGCTGCGCTTCTTCTTTGGCAAGGGCATCGTTGAGGAGTTGCTTGCCCAGCTGCGCATCGAGAAGGTTCGCTTCCGTCCCGTCGAGGGCGAGAGCTATGCCTTCCTGCAGCCGGGTCGTGCTGCCGAGGTACTCTCGGGCGGTACCGTGCTGGGCTGGGTTGGCGAGATCCACCCCGAGGCGCGCGAGGCTATGGGCATTGACGAGGTCGTCGTTGCCTTTGAGCTCGACCTGGACAAGCTGATCAAGGGCGCCCGCAACCAGGAGAACTACCGTGAGTTCTCGCAGTACCCGGCCGTTGAGCACGACCTTGCTATCGTGGTCGACAACACTGTGACCTGCGAGGATCTTGAGCGCCGTATTACCAGCGCCGGAGGCAAGCTTCTCGAGGGCGTGCGTCTGTTCGATGTCTACCGCGATCCCATCCGCATCGGAGCGGGCAAGAAGTCCATGGCCTTTGCGCTTACGTATCGCTCCGACGACCACACGCTTACCAGCGAAGAGGTCGAAAAGGCGCACCAGAAGATTGTTTCCAAGGTGTGCAAGGGCGTAAACGGCGAGGTCCGCGGCTAGGTCCTGCGCCAGATATAGGCCAGCGTCGGCTGCCGCCGAGTCTTACGTGACTGCTGTTTTCGGTATAAGGCACCGTTGAGCCTGCATATATGACACGCGCATTACATAACGGCGTGCTGCTTTGTCGGCAGTGCGCCGTTTTGCTATGATAGCCCGCGGCGTGTTACGAATCTGACATTACGTAACACTGGAAAGGTGATTCAAGCGGCGTTGCAATTCCGTGCGCCGATAACCGGGAGGCGTACATGCACATTCCAGATAATTATCTGTCCCCGCAGACCGATGCCGTTATGGCGGTGGCGATGGTGCCCGTTTGGATCCACTGCATCAAAAAGGTGCGCGCCACGCTCGATCGCGAGCACATGGCGTTCCTGGGCATCTGCGCCGCGTTCTCCTTCCTGCTCATGATGTTTAATGTGCCGCTGCCCGGCGGCACCACGGGTCACGCCGTCGGCGGCGCGCTCATCGCGCTGCTGCTGGGTCCCGAGGCCGCGGCCATTGCGGTCTCGGTCGCGCTGGCACTGCAGGCGCTGCTGTTTGGCGACGGCGGCATCCTGTCCTTTGGCGCCAACTGCTTTAACATGGCCTTCGTGTTGCCGTTTGCCGCTGCTATCGTGTTCCGTGCGCTCAACAGCCGTTTGCACGACAAGAGCTGGGGCACCTCGGTTTCGGCCATCGTAAGCGGCTGGGTCGGCCTGTGCCTGGCGGCCCTGTGCGCGGCAATCGAGTTCGGTATTCAGCCGATGCTCTTTACCAACGCTTCGGGCGCTCCGCTGTACTGCCCCTTCCCGCTGTCCGTGGCTATTCCAGCCATGTTGATTCCGCATATGCTGGTTGCCGGCGTGGTCGAGGGCGTGGCGACTGCCGCGATCTACGGTTTCATTAAGAAGACGGCGCCGAGCGTTATCGTCGGCCCCGAAGCCGCCGATGGACAGCTTGCCGGCGATGGTACTGCCAAGAAGACTTCCCTGGTCCCCACGCTCATCCTGGTCGCCGTGCTTGTTGCGGCCACGCCGCTGGGCCTGCTGGCCACGGGTGACGCATGGGGCGAGTGGGACGCCGAGGGCGCCGCGACCGCCGTTCAGGAGGCTGGTGACGACAGTCTGCAGGCTTCGGTCGGCCTTGATACCCCGACCTTTGCCGACGCTCTGCCTACGGGCGATTACCTGCAGGCCTATTCCGAGGAGCAGGGTCTTGGCTTTGCCGGTCAGGCTGCCATGTATATCCTGTCCGGCGTGATTGGCGTGGCGGTGCTCACCATCGCATTCCGTCTGATCTCGCTGACGGTTAAGGAAAGCGGTGCTCATGGCAATAGCCGAGCTGCCTAGCTGGCTTGCGGCCGAGGAGCGATACGAGCCCGTGGGGGCTCGGCATCGTGTGATGCAAAAGAATGTCCTGCACCTGGCGAGCCTGCTTGAGCGGGTTCGCTTGGGTGGAGGCGCGCACGAGGGCGGGTCGATGGTCGACCGCGCCCTTTCTTGCGTTTCGGCTCCGGTGCGCCTGGTGGGGATGTTCGTCTGCGTTCTGTGCGTGTGTCTGACGCAGAGCCCGTTGTACCTCATGTTGATGGCGGCTATCGCGCTGGTGCTCGTTGCCGTGCGCCCCGTACGCGGGCTGCGGGCAACCTTTGCGCCGGCGCTTGGCACTGCGGGGCTCGCAGTGGTTCTGGCGCTGCCTGCCCTGCTGCTGGGCGCTTCCGCTACGGGCGCCATGCTCAAAATTGCGCTTAAGACGTTCATTAACGTGTCGCTCGTGCTGGGTGTTTCGTGGACGCTCACCTGGAGCCGCATGTCGGCGGCGCTCAAGACGCTACATCTGCCCGACGAGGTCATCTTTACGTTTGATATGGCGCTCAAGCACATCGAGGTGCTGGGTCGCACGGCGCACAATCTGTGCGAATCGGTCATGCTGCGCGGCGTTGGCCGTGCGCCTGAGGGATTTTCGCGTACCGATTCGATCGCGGGTATCATGGGCATGACCTTTATCAAGGCGATGGAATGCAGCCGCGCGATGGACGAGGCTATGCTTTGCCGCGGCTTTGCCGGTGCGTATCCGGCGCCCGCGCGCGCCGGGTTTGGCTGGCGCGATGCCGTTTACGCAGCCGTTGTGGTTCTGCTCGCCGTGTTGTGTGCAGTGCTGTAGCGCGGGCGGTCGAGCCGTCGATGTGGATAGGGAAGGGCGACGTTTTGGCAAACGATACGAATGGCACGATGGGCGTGAGCGGTGCTGCCGGCGCCGAGACCACGCCGCTCATCGAGTTTCGCGACGTGGTGTTTTCCTATGCGGGTCATACGGTGGTCGACGGCGTTTCGCTGCAGGTGGATCGTGGTGAACTCGTTGCTCTGCTTGGTCCTAACGGTTGTGGCAAGACGACGATCATGCGCCTTATCAACGGCCTTGAGCTCGCGGATGCCGGCGCATACCTGTTTGACGGACGCGTGGTCGATGCGGCGTATCTGAAGGATTCTGCTGCTGCTCAGAAGTTCCACCAGCGCGTGGGCTTCGTATTCCAAAACGCCGATGCCCAGCTGTTCTGCGCCACGGTGGGCGAGGAAGTTGCTTTTGGTCCCGCGCAGATGGGACTGCCGGCAGACGAGCTCGAGCGCCGCGTGCGCGATGCCATGGGGCTGTTCCAGGTTGCCGACCTTGCCGACGCCTCTCCCTATCAGCTCTCGGGCGGGCAAAAGAAGCGCGTTGCGCTGGCTGCGGTGGTGTCGATGAACCCGGATATCTTGGTCCTTGACGAGCCTACCAATGGGCTTGACGAGGATTCATGTGACATCGTGGTCAACTTCTTGCTGGCTTACGTCGCGGCGGGTAAGACGGTCTTGATGAGCACACATCACCAGGATTTGGTGCGACGCCTGGGTGCCCGTGCAATCTATATCGATCGATATCACCATGTGGTCGAGGCGCCTTCGCCGTCGTATGGAACCGAAAGCGGTGCTACGGACTAGTTGCTGCGTAGAGCATGCGTAGCCGCCCGCGCGGCATTGCCGTGATGGTATAGTTATCCAGGTTTTTTATGGGGGTGGCTATGCCAAGCTGGAACATTCATATCGCTCAGACGGAGCGTTTGCTGGAGCGCACCGGTGCGCTTGCCAATAGCGTGCGCGACCGCAATGCCTTTTTGTTTGGCTGCGTGGTTCCGGATATCTTCGTGGGCTATATGGTCCCTGCCATCGCCGATCCCATCCCGTACCGCATTACGCACTTTGCCAAGCCTGAGCCCATCCCAAAGCCTCGTGAGCATGAGTTTTGGGATACCTATGTGGCACCGTTGCTAAAAAGTTCGCCCACCGGTGCGCCGGCCGCGGCGACCTCGATTATCGAGGAACGCGAGCGACTGAACCGCGTGCACTATCCCCAGCGCTACAAGGATGCCGAGCCGGTTGCCGGTCCCGGCGCCTATGAGTTCTCGCTTGCATCCGAAGATGTGGCACAGTCGTTGCTCGATTTGACACTGGGTGTCTGGTCGCATTTGGTGGCCGACACGGTATGGAACACGCGTGTGAACCAGTATCTGGAAGCAAACGGCGGCAAGCCGAGCGAGGAATTTCGCATTAAAAAGCAGGGCGATTTTGACTGGTTTGGCAAGACGCTGGGCATTGTTTCCATCCCGCGTGCGACCGATCGTCTGTATACTGCTGCGGCGCGTTTTGGTCAGTATCCCATCCATAAAGAATATGTGCTCAAGACCATCGGCGTCATGCACGAGATTGTACGCGAAAACCCCGGTGAGCCCGACCATCCGCCATACCGCCTGCTAACCGAGGAGTTTTTCGATGCAACGTTTACCGAGGTCATCGAGCTGACCGAGGCGGGATTTGCGGCTCGCGTTGCTGCTTCTGGCGTTCCCGCAGTCCCCCTGATTGCTAGCTGCTAGCCGGCCGGCTTGGCAGTGAATAGCTCACCCCAATTGATCAACAGCTTCCGTCGCATGGCGTAAACACGGCAAACGAGCTGCACATCTCATAGCATGCCATAAGTAGCTGGTTGCGTGTCATGCCATACAGTAGACATCGGCGCACAGAAAAAGGGCCCGGAAGGCAATGCCTTCCGGGCCCTTTGCAATGCAAATCTGCTTGCAAGTACGATTTAGCGCACCTGAGCGACGTAAGCGACGTTGGTCGAGGAGACCTTGTCCTCGAGCTGGACGCTCATGCGGGGATCGCCGGCGGTAGCGACGGTCAGATCGCCGGCCTCGACGTAGCCGAGCTCCTTAGCGGTCTCGATCGCCTTGACGATCGTGCCGTTGACGGTGCCCTGGGTAATCTCGGCCTGGTGCGGGATAACACCCCAGTACATAATCATCTGCTGGACGGCCCACTCGTGGCGGGAGAACGCGCAGATCGGCATGTTGGGACGGAAGTGCGAGATCAGGCGAGCGGTACGACCGGTGGTCGTCGGCACGGTGATGCACTTGGCGCCAACGGTGGTAGCCATGTTCACAGCGGACATACCCACAACGTTGTTGACAACGCGGGTGCCATGAGCGTCGGCCGGAACCTCGAGCGGAGCGTGGGCCGGGAGGTACTTCTCGGTCTCGAGAGCAATGCTGGCCTGCATCTTAACGGCCTCGACCGGGTACTTACCGGCAGCGGACTCGCCGGACAGCATAACGGCGTCGGTGCCGTCGTAGATGGCGTTAGCAACGTCGGCAACCTCGGCGCGCGTCGGGCGCGGGTTCTGCTGCATGGAGTCGAGCATCTGCGTAGCGGTGATAACGGGCTTGTAGGCCGCGTTGCACTTGGCGATGATCTCCTTCTGGATGTGCGGAACGAGCTCGGGCTTGATCTCGATGCCCAGGTCGCCACGGGCGACCATGATGCCATCGGAAGCCTCGAGGATCTCGTCGAAGTTCTCGACGCCCAGGGCGCACTCGATCTTCGGGAAGATCGTCACGTGCTCGCCGCCGTTCTCGCGGCAAAGCTCGCGGATGCCGCGGACGGACTCGCCGTCACGGATGAAGGAAGCGGCGATGTAGTCGATGTTCTCGGTCAGGCCAAAGAGGATGTCCTGACGATCGCGCTCGGTGATAGCAGGCAGCGAGATGTTGACGTTGGGCATGTTGACGCCCTTGCGCTCGCCGATCAGGCCGTCGTTCTTAACGACGCAGGTCATGTCCTGGCCGTCGACGGACTCGACCTCGAGGGCGACCAGGCCGTCATCGATCAGGATGAGGGAGCCCTTCTCGACCTCGGAGGGCAGAGCCAGGTAGTCGAGGGAGATGTGCTCAGAGGTGCCGTGGAAATCCTCGGACGTGGGCTGAGCGGTGACGACGATCTTATCGCCGGTCTTGACGGCAACCTTCTTGCCGTCGACCAGAAGGCCGGTGCGGACCTCGGGGCCCTTGGTGTCGAGCAGGATGCCGACGGGCAGACCGAGCTCCTTGGAAATACGACGGACGCGCTCGATGCGACCGTGGTGCTCGTCGTAGGATCCGTGCGAGAAGTTAAATCGGGCGACGTTCATGCCCGCCTTGATCATCTCGCGGATGGTCTCGTCGCTATCGCAGGCGGGACCCATGGTGCATACAATCTTGGTGTGCTTGTACATTCAGACCTCCATCTGACATCGTCTTGCGCTGATAGATAAACCAT
>CABUJH010000031.1 GCA_902491895.1 uncultured Collinsella sp.
TAAACTGAAGGGACTGACCCCGGAGGAGTTCCGGAGACAGTCCCTTGCGGCGTAGCTTTTATTTAAGCCGTCCAAGTTTTGGGGTGCAGTTCAGTGCGCAGCGGGGGTTCTTTCATGTCCGAGGACGCGCCGGAAAGGAAGGTCGCCCTCGGGCCGGACATACAAGACAGCTTACGCGACGGTGTAAACCCAGTTGTGCTTATCCTCAACAGCACCAGACTGGATGCCCGTCAGGGTCTCGCGGAGCTTCTTCATCACAGGACCGATCTCGGTGTAGCCAGCCGGGAAGGTCACAGTCTCGTCGGCACCGTAGACCTTGTTGTCGATCTCGCCGACCGGGGAGATAACGGCAGCGGTGCCGCACAAACCGCACTCAACAAAGGTGCCGGCCTTGACCTCGGCCCACTCGACGGGACGCTGGTCGACGGTCATGCCCAGGTCCTCAGCGACCTGAACGAGCGAACGACGGGTGATGGAGGGCAGGATGGAGTCGGTGTGCGACTGCGGGACAACAAGCGTGCCGTCCTCCTTCACGAACAGGACGTTGGCGCCACCGGTCTCCTCGACATAGGTGCGGGACTCGGAGTCGAGATACAGGTTCTCGGCATAGCCCTCGCGGTGAGCCTCCATCGTGGGCTTGAGGGACATGGCGTAGTTGAGGCCGGCCTTGATGTTGCCGGTGCCGTGCGGTGCGGCGCGGTCGTACTCGGAAACGCGCAGCTTGACAGGCTTGAGGCCACCCTTAAAGTACGGACCGACCGGGGTCACGAGAATGCGGAACGTGTACTCAGGAGCGGGAGCCACGCCGATTACGTCACCGGAGCCGATCATAAACGGACGCACATACAGGGTTGCGCCAGAGCCGAAGGGCGGAACCCATGCAGCGTTGGCAGAGACGACCTGCTTGACGGCCTCGACAAATTTGTCCTTGGGGAACGGGGGCATCTCGAGGCGCTGGGCGGAGTTGTACATACGCTCGGCGTTCATATCGGGACGGAAGCAGACGATGCTGCCGTCCTCGGCGGTGTAGGCCTTCAGGCCCTCAAAGACCTCCTGGCAGTAGTGGAAGATGCCGCCACACTCGGAGACATGCAGGGTGTGGTCGGTGGTCAGGCCGCCCTCGTCCCACTCGCCGTCCTTCCAATGGGCCTCATAGCTGTAATCGGTCTTCATGTAGCCAAAGCCGAGGCTACCCCAATCGATATCCTTCTTCTCGACAGTCATATGTCGCTCCTTACATACACGGTTGCATACTCGCGAACCCGCACGCAAGGACCGAAGCCGGCCGCGTCGCAACGTCGCATACCCGGAAGCGTAGAGCCGGGCAGGACACGCGGGCAGCATCAAAGCCGATGGCACGTCGATTCGCATGCAGGTGATTGTACTCCCCGCACGCCTTGGATAAAACGTTTTTCTTTAACTAAGTAAAGTATTTTCATTTGCCTTCAACACAAAAGGCCCGCCATCGAATCCGATGACGGGCCTTGGAATTAACGTCCGAAAACAAGCTCGGACTAGGCGTTCTTTTTACCGAGCTTAGCCTTAACCAGACCGACCACGGTCGGAATGATCGACACGGCGACAATGCCGACGATCAGCAGCTCAAAGTGCTCCTGCACAAACGGAATGCCACCAAAGAAGTAACCCAGCAGCGTAAAGACCGTCGACCAGGTAATGCCACCCAGCACGTTAAAAACGACAAAGTTGCGCCAATGCATGCCGCCCATGCCGGCGATAAAAGGCACAAAGGTGCGGATGAACGGGAAGAAGCGACCGAGGAAGATGGCCAGATGGCCCCACTTATCCAGGAAATCCTCGGACTTTTTGATACGCTCGGGCGTCATGGCCTTTACCTTGCCCGAGGCGATGATCTTGCGGCCAAAGAAGTGGCCGATCATAAAGTTGCACTGATCGCCCAGGATGGCTGCGGCCCATGCGGTGGCCAGAAGCGCAACAATGTTAAAGCCGCCATTATGGGCAAAGAAGCCCGAGGCAAACAGCAGCGAGTCGCCGGGAAGGAACGGGAAGAACACCACGCCCGTCTCGATAAAGATGATTAGGAACACGCAGCCGTAGGCCATAAGCGGGCCGGCGGCAATCCAGCTGGCGATCGCGGTGCGCGGGTCCTTAAGCAGCTCGGCGATAAAATTGATGAAACCCATGAAGTAAAACCTCTCAGTTGTGGGCGCGGACACGTCCACGTTGACCAGTATACGGTTGCGATGCGAGCACGGGCCAAACCCCTCAAAAGTCTTACTTCATTACCAGCAAGTTTGCATAACTGACACTTGTCGCCCAAAGCAAAGCAAGATCGCCCTTCCTAATCCCTAGCGAATCGCTATACTTTATTGAATCGCATTGTCACGGCGCTAAGGGAGGGCGGCCGGTGAGCTTTATCAATACCATTCGCGAGGACATCAAGACCGTCCAGGCGCAAGACCCTGCCGCGCAAAATGCCCTGGTCATCTTCCTTTCCTACCCTGGCCTGCACGCCAAGTGGAACCACGTGCCCGAGCACTGGCTGTGGGAGCACGGCCATCGTTCGCTCGCCCGTGTGCTCTCGCAAATCACCCGCCACATCACCGGCGTCGAGATTCATCCCGCCGCGCAGATCGGCAAGCACTTCTTTATCGACCACGCCATGGGCGTCGTTATTGGCGAGACTGCCATCGTGGGCGACAACTGTGTGCTCTACCAGGGCGTCACGCTCGGCGGCACCGGCAACGAGACCGGCAAACGCCACCCCACCCTGGGCAACAATGTCACGGTGGGCACGGGCGCCAAGGTACTTGGCAACATCCACATTGGCAACAACGTCAAGATCGGCGGCAACTCGGTCGTCGTCAAGGACGTGCCCGACAACTGCACCGTCGTGGGCGTGCCCGGGCGCATCATCAAGCGCAACGGCTGCCGCGTGTTCGAGGAGAGTTTCGACGCCAAGCAGCATCGCGAGTACATGCCCGATGACGCCGCCGAGCAGTCCGCCCTCAACCGCCAGGGCATCACCGAGAATGCCCGCCGCGTCAAGGAACTCGAGCGAGAGGTGGCCGAGCTCAAGGCCCTCGTCGCCAAGCTCGTGGACGAACGCTAGGAACGCAAGCGGCACAAAACGACATCGGCATCAACGCAAAGGCGCGCCAGGGAATTCATCCCCGGCGCGCCTTATTTGTGATGTGGCAAAGAGACTGTCCCTTTGTCACATTATGCGAACTGGCTCAGATAGAGGTCGGCGTAGGCACCCTCGGCAGCCAGCAGCTCCTTATGCGTGCCCTGCTCGATAATGTTGCCGTGATCCATGACCAAGATCAGGTCGGCGTCCACGATCGTCGACAGGCGGTGCGCGATCACAAAGCTCGTGCGCCCGCGCATGAGCGCGTCCATGGCACGACCGATGGCAAGCTCGGTACGTGTATCCACGCTTGAGGTCGCCTCGTCCAGGATGAGAATCGCCGGGTTATTGAGCAGCACGCGTGCGATGGTCAGCAGCTGACGCTGGCCCTGGCTGATGCTTTCGGCATCGTTGGCCACGCGCGTGTCGTAGCCCTGCGGCATGGTGCGCACAAAGAAGTCGACCTGCGCGGCGCGCGCAGCCGCCACGATCTCCTCACGCGTCGCCTCGGGACAGCCGTAGGCGATGTTTTCGGCAATCGTGCCATCGAACAGCCAGGCGTCCTGCAGCACCATGCCAAACTGCTGCCGTAGCTCGCCGCGGTCCATGCGGCTCGTATCCACGCCGTCGAGCGTAATACGCCCGCCGTCAATCTCGTAGAAGCGCATGAGCAGGTTGATGAGCGTCGTCTTGCCCGCGCCCGTGGTTCCCACCACGGCAATCTTCTGGCCCGGCTCGGCGGTAAACGACACGTCGTGCATAAGCGGCTTGTCGGGCGAATAACCAAAGCGCACGTGCTCAAAGGAGATGCGACCCTCAACGCGACCCGGCAGCTTGGCGGCCTCGTCCGGCAGCGGATCGGCCTCCATCTCGGGCTCATCGAGCAGGTCGAACACGCGCTCCGCACTCGCCAACGCGCTCTGCAGCGAGTTGAAGGTAAACGACAGCTGCGTCATGGGTTCGGACGCCTCGTAGATAAACTGGAAGAACGCCTGGAACACGCCGACGGTCATGTGACCGGCAACCAGCATGCTGCAGCCCACCAGCGCGATCACGATCTGCGCCAAACGGCCGATAAAGCGCACCGCAGGGCCGACGGCATTGATCATAAAGTCGGCCTTGGCACTCACGCGTGCCAGCTCGCCCGAGGCCTGGTGCACCTCGGCAGAACTTTGGCGTTCGCGGTTAAACGCGCGGATCACCAGACGGCCCGAATAGCCTTCCTCGACCGCACTCGTAATCTTGGACACCCACTCCTGGCGCTCGCCCGTCACATCGTGTGTGCGGCGCGAGACGACCTTCGTCACCAGCAGCGACAGTGCCGTAAAGAACAGAAAGACGAGCGTAAGCTGCACGCTGAACACGAACATCACGCTCACAGCACCAACAACCGTGCCGATCGACACGAGCAGCTGCAGCAATCCGCGCTGCATGCTCTCGGACATCTTGTCCAGGTCGTTGGTCGCGCGGCTGACGACCTCGCCGGGACGATGCGCGTCAAAATAGGCGAGCGGCAGACGGTTGAGCTTTTGCGCGATGCGGTTGCGCAGGCGCAGATTGAGACGCTCAGCGACGCTCGACATCAAAAAGCTCTGGAGCGCATAGAACGAGGCAGCGGCAGTCCAGATCATAAAGTAGACGAAAATGGTCTTGCCGCAGTTCTCCCAGGTGATGCTGAAAGTGGTGTCGTTGGCAAACGCCACCTGAATGTGGCCCCACAGCTCATCGATCACGCGGGCGCTATATGCCGGCGCGGCGGTGTTAAAGATGACATAGAACACAATGCTCGCGAACACGATATAGAAGCGCCAATGGTCGCCGGCAGCCTCACTCCACAGGCGGCGCACCGTCGCCCAGGTATCCCGAGGCGTCTCGTCCTCGTCTTCGTCGTCCACGTCGCGCATACGCTCTGCCTCGGCGCGGGCGCGCTCGTCCTCGGCACGTTCGTTTTCCTCGTAGAGCGCTTGGCGGCGAGCCTCGCGCTTGGCGGCGTCATCCAGCTCGGTCGACGCGGCAGCCGTTTCCTCGACCAGTCCCGCGGCAGCGGCGTCATCAACGCCGCCCTGCTTCTTGAGCTCCCCGGTCATGCTACTCACCTCCCTTCATTTGCGATTCCGCGATGGCGCGGTACACCTCGCAGGTTTCCATAAGCTCGCCATGCGTGCCCAAGCCCACGACCTCGCCGTCCTTGAGCACAACGATCTGGTCGGCATGCAAAATAGTCGAGATGCGCTGCGCGATGATGAGCACCGCGGCGTCGCGCGTCTCGTCCTGCAGCGCATGGCGCAGGGCCGCATCGGTCTTAAAGTCCAGGGCCGAAAAACTATCGTCGAAGATATACAGGTCGGCGCGCTTCATGAGCGCGCGAGCAATGGCCAGGCGCTGGCGCTGGCCGCCCGAAAAGTTCGTACCGCCCTGGGCAACCGGGGTATCGAGCCCCTGCGGTTGGTCGAGTACAAAGGTGCTCTGGGCAACCTCAAGCGCGTGAAGCATGTCGCCCTCGGTCGCGCCTTCGTTACCAAAGCGAAGGTTGCTCGCCACCGTGCCCGAGAACAGCCACGCCTTCTGCGGCACATAGGCAATGCGCCCGCGGATTTCATCTTGCGTAAGCTCGCGCAGGTCCACACCATTCAGGCGAATGGAGCCCTTGGTGGCATCGTGGAAGCGCAGCAGAAGCTTTGCCACCGTCGATTTGCCCGAGCCTGTCGAGCCAACGATCGCAGTCGTCTGACCGCGACGGCAGGCAAAGCTCAGGTCGCACAGGGTGTCCTCGTCGGCATCGTCAAAGCGAAACGACATGTGGTCGAACACAGCCACCGCATCGGCTTCGTCTTGGGGCTCGCGCGCCCCGTCATCCAGCGTGCGCTCGCCATCGACGATGCTCGGCTCAATCTCCAACACCTGCTGCGCACGGTTCAGGCACGCGGCAGCACGCGGAAGCGTCAGCACCACCATCTGGGCCATCATCACAAAGAACAGGATCAGAATTGCATACTCCAGCACCGCCGAGATACTCGCAATCTGCATGGCGTGGGCGCCTACGCGGTTGCCGCCCACCCACAGCACCGCCACCTCGGCGATGTTCATCAAAAAGAAGCTTGAGCTGTCGAGGCCCACAAACAGGTGGTTGACTTTGATGGCGTTGGCGGCGTATTCGCTAAACACCTCGTCCAGACGCCGTTCCTCGTGGCGCTCCTTGTTAAACGCACGGATGACGCGCACGCCCACAATATTCTCGCGCAGCACCACGTTCATGCGGTCGATAAAGCCCTGTAGGCGCATAAAAATCGGCGCCGCGTTGGCAACCGTAAAGACCGCCGCCACCAGCACAATCGCAACGACTACGCCCAGAAGCGTGCCCATGGCGGGATCGATAAACCAGGCGAAGATGATGCCCGCCACAGCCAAAAACGGCACGGGCAGCACCAGCTGAATCGTCTGCAGAATCGCCTGCTGAATCACGTTGATGTCGTTGAGCGAGCGCGTGATCATCGATCCGGTGCCAAAGCGCTCAAAATCGCTGGCCGCGAGCTCGAGCGATTTGTCGTACACGGCATTGCGGATATCGCAAGCCACGTTGGCGGCCAGGCGCGCCGAAAGATAGCAGCCCAGCACCGTGCCGCCGCTAGCCATGCTGGTCGCGATAAACATGTATAGGCCGTTGCGTAAAATGTAGTCGATATCGCCCGTGGTAATACCGGTGTTGACCATGTTCGCCAGCATCGTGGGAACCAGCAGCGTACCGACGTTATCCACCAGCAGCACCAGCAGCGTCACTGCGACAAGCCCTCGATATGGCTTTAGAAACCTCATTAACAGTCGCACGACTCCCCCTCACGTCGATCTTGCATCTGGCTTGCGGCTGCCACCTGCTGTTTAAATGTCTCGCACTCGTCGCCGAGCACCTGAGAGAATTTGCCAATCAAGCGCATAATCTCGCGCTGCTCACATGGCTCAAGCGCGCCAAAGGCTCGCTGCTCGGCCTTGAGTGCCGGCAGCGCATAACGCTCGGCAAATCGCCTGCCCTCTTCGGTCAGGCTCACAACCTTGTTCTTACGGCTGCCTTCGGCAAACTCCAACGTTGCGAAGCCCCGCGCCGTCAAGGTTTTAATTGCCGAATTGATGGTCTGCTTGCTGTAGAACCATTCGCTTGTCAGACGGCTTACGGCAATACTGCCGCCCGCCGTGCTGGTATCGACGAGCATCCAGTAAGCGCAGTCCGAAAGGCCGCAGGCACGCGAGAACTCCGAATAGATATGGTCGAGTCCATTGAGCAACCGGTCGAAGTCGACCAGTTTAACCGCACCATTCATCTATCCCACCATTCGATTGTCCGATTTTTGACCAATTTTATGTCTCTAGATTAGTCCGAGTTTTGACTATCGTCAACAGCCTCTCCGCAAATGCGTGCACTTTTATGGCCTATCGGCAGAAAAAGACCGCCGGCGCGGGGGCGGCGCCAGCGGTCACGTGAAAATCGGGTTTTATTGCCTGTTAAGCGGCGACGGCCTCATAGACCGTAGCGCCCGAGAAGCTGTCATGCAGGCTCTTGCCGGCAATCCACGGCAGCTCGACGACCTCGCAGACCGTGTTGACCAACTCAGAACAGTCAGTAAAGTGGCCCTTGTCGTTGAGGGCCTCGCAATCCTGAACACGCCAATAGCCATCGGTGTGCGTGATGTAGTACTCGTGATCGTTGATCGACACGAAAGCGCGCGTCTTGGAACGCAGCAGCTTCAGAAATCCTTCGAAATCGGTCTCGACGACATCTCCAGCCTGGAACATGATGTTACCTCCTGGCCCGGCGCCACCACGGCGCATTGATAAACGTTGGTACTCCTTTAGTAAAACCTTTATCAGAGGTTATGCGTTCGTCATTTAGGCAAGTGGTAAAAAACCGCAGGGTAGACGGGATAAAACGTTTAACCATCCCATTTGTTTGTCACATTCTGAAGGTACTTTTATGCAAACCTACTTTCCCAATTGGAATCTATCCTTTTGGCCGGGCAATTGACCGTCTATCGTTTAAGCCCGGCGGGTATGAACGAGGCATCTGCAACGCCACCGCAAGGAGACACCATGGAGACTATCGAAGCACTCATTCACCGTCGCAGCTGCCGCAACTACAGCGATCGTCCCGTCGAGGCCGAAAAGCTTGCACGTATTATCGAAGCCGGCCAATATGCACCGAGCGGCATGGGCCGCCAGCCGGTGACGTTTGTCGCCGTCACCGACCCCGCGACCGTCGAGTGTCTCTCACAGCTCAACGCCCAGGTCATGGACAGCAACAGCGACCCCTTCTACGGTGCCAAGACCGTTGTGGTGGTGCTGGTTGACCGCAGCGTGCCCACCCATCTGGAAGACGGCTCGCTCGCCATGGGCAACTTGCTCAACGCCGCCTATGCGCTGGGTGTCGATTCGTGCTGGATTCACCGCGCGCATGAGGTCTTTGACTCGCCCGAGGGCCTGGAGCTGCTGGCCAGCTGGGGCCTGCCCGCCGACGGCAGCCTGCGCGGTGTCGGTAACTGCATTCTGGGCTATGCCGAGGACACGCTACCCGAGGCAAAGCCGCGCCGCGACAACGTGGTATACGTCAAGTAGCGCGGGAGTGTCCCAAACTGCCGGCAGAAAAGGAACGTCCCCTTCTGCCGGCAAGCTATGTTGATATTTGAGTTGTCGTCGTTTCGTTCGTCTGGGCCGTTTCGGCTTCGCTGCCTTGTTCGTCCTCGTCCTTTTGCGCATCGGCGATGGTGGAGGCCGCCGCAACGATACCGCGCTGGGGCGCGACACCCGTCTGGGTCTGAGCGCCCTCGATAACTTCTGTGCCTGCATGCGCGAGCTCGGGCGATTTAAACATTGCGTCCAAGTTGGCGCCACCGCCGGCGTAGCCAAGCGCAGCGAGTGCGATGACGATCACTGCAACGGCGGCCACGATCGGCACGTAGCGATGCCAGCCGGCGGGATTGAGCCCGCTGCGGCGAGCCGCCCCGCGGCTGATGTAGCCGAGCGTTCCGTCGTGCTTGAGCTTTGAGCCCACCACGCGTTTGCGGCCCCACAGCGAGGACTCTGCCTGCATTGCCAAGCGGGCGCTTGCCGAAGGATAGCCGTATTTAGTGCGCTTGAACGAGCCATCAAACCCCGAGGCGTGTTTGCCCCACGTCACCGATGTCGTGCGTCGGTTAACCGGCGCGGCGCTCCGCCTTCTGCGGCTCGGTTTTGAAGTCTCAGCCATATGCCCTCGCACGCCGTAACCAAATCGAAACAATAACGCTTTGGACTGTAGCACACGCGTCGCGCGCGGTCACGGGCGCCTCGCTCAACGGTCATCGTCCTTCAGCAAGCGCCACAGCGTTGTACGGCTTATGCCCAGCACCTCCGCCGCACGGGTTCGGTTGCCGTGGAGATGGTCTACAACCAGATGCGCGATATCTCGCTCGGTATCGGCCAGCGGTCGCAGGATATACAGGTCACTTTCGAGCGTCGGGGCGCCAAAGGTTGCGGTCTTAATCACGTCCTCTTGGGCGAGCACTTCCTCCGCCACAGCGCGGTCCACCGTGCCCGTCCCCGCCAATATATACAGTCGTTCCGAGACCTCGCGGAGCTGCAGATAGTTGCGCGGCCAGCGGTAAGCATCGAGCGTCTTCGTCGCCGCGGCAGACAGCGTGGGCGCTGCCGTCCCAAATGCATCAGCGAGATATTCCAAATAGCGCGCGACCTTCGTCGACGCGGCTCCCTGCTCGGCGATTGCCGGCGCGACGCTCACCGCACAGGCGAAGCGCTCGGTCACAAAGGCGGCTTGATCACTTTCGCCGCCGCCCGGCATGTCATTCGCCGTCAGCACCACATGGCAGCGCGTCGCCAACGCGGTGTCGGTCATCGTGGAGACCAGCTCGCGGAGGCGCTGGGGGCCAACCGCGTTCCAGCCCTCAATGCAAAGGGTCAGCCCCATTTGGAACAACGGCGATTCGACGCTTTTGAGTACATGGCGCCAACCGCGCTCGGTGAGCTCATCGAGCGCAACGGAAACAAAGGGCTGATCGGCAAAAGGACCGTCCAGATAGAGGCGCTTGGCGATCTCGACCTGACCCGCTTCCAGCTCGCCCTCGAGCATAAGAGGCACACCGCGCGCGTAACTCTCTGCAACCGGCGCAGCCACCGAGGCCGCCCCCTCAACGATGCCGTACGCGCTCGATTCGTAGCGGGCCTCAACTTCGTCGGCGTTGAGCCACTCGATGCCCGCATGCGCCGCGGCACCGCGCACCTCGCGGACCACGACGACCCAAAGCCCCCCGCCCTCTTTGTCGGTGGGGCGAACGGTCAGGCTCAGGCGCGCACCCGCACGCCCCATAACCAGACGCGCGCCGTCTCCTATACGGTCGAGGCGCTCAGCTACAAAAGCCGCCACATCCCGCTCAAGCGCCGCGTCATTCATGGTCGAGATCGCGACGTCCCCACGCGCATCGATTGCCAATGCCGAGGCTCCGGCAGCAGCCAGGGCCTCGGTCAAGATGTTCAGCTTGGCATCGCTATCCATGATTTGCCCCTGTCCGCGGCGACATGCAGCCGCCGACGGTCGCACGACCGAGTGTTTCAAAATTGAACGATATTGCTCACCAAACACTATAGGGCAGAAAGCGCCGTCCTGCGAGTATAGGTGTTGCCCCGCATCGCCATCCTGGCGGGGCGATAAGAGCTCTTCGGGACTTATAAACCTGCGGACAAGCCATACCCGCAAGAGCTCCTATCGCTCCACCGTGAGAATGCGCTCACCAGCAACCAGCACGCAAACAAGCTACTTCTCTACCAGATTCCCAGTACGTGTTGCATTCCCAAACTCATGCACGCAATGCCAATCCAGCAGCAAAAGCCCAATGCGATGGGCTTGCCGCCCTTTTTGACCAGCTCGACGATATCGGTATTAAAGCCAATAGCCGCCATGGCCATCACAATAAAGAATTTCGACAGCTCCTTGATGGGCGCCGTAAAGGACGCGGGAAGCTGAAGCACCGTGGTGATCACGCTCGCCAGCACAAAGAACAGCACGAACATGGGAAACGCGCGTTTAAGCGAGAACGTGCTTTTGGCGTCACCTCCGGCCTTGCGCGCCAGATGCATCTGCCAGCATGCGAGGACCAACGTGATGGGAATAATGGCCAGCGTCCTGGTGAGCTTGACCACTGTGGCGCTCTCGAGCACATTGGCGCCGGGATGCATGCTGTCCCAAGCGCTCGCCGCAGCCGTTACGGACGAGGTGTCGTTGATGGCGGTACCGGCAAACAGGCCAAAGCCCTCGTTGGTCAGCCCGAGCATGCCGCCGAGCGTTGGAAACACGAGCGCCGCGATAACGTTAAACAGGAAGATGACCGAAATAGCCTGGGCAATCTCGCGATCGTCGGCATCGATGACGGGCGCGGTCGCAGCAATGGCCGAACCGCCGCAAATCGACGAACCCACACCTACAAGCGTCGCGATCTTGCCCGGCACGTTCATAACGCGGCAGAGCACAAAGGCGATGACAAGCGATGTCGAGATCGTTGCCACGATAATCGGTAGCGACTGGGCGCCCTTGGACAGAATCTGGGAGAGGTTCATGCCAAAGCCAAGCAGGATAACCGCGTACTGCAAGACTTTTTTGGACGTATAGGTAACGCCGGCGGTGAGCTGTTCGCGACGATTCTTGGGAAAGACGAGCGCCAGGACCATGCCAAAAAGGATGGCAAATACCGGCCCGCCGACCACCTCAATCTGTTTGCCGAGCAACGTCGCGGGGATAGCGATGATCAGGCAGAACAAGACGCCTTTCCAGCGCTCGCGTACGATGTTTGCCAGTTGCATATGGGATTCCTTCTTTCTATTTCACGTTTGCGACGGCTTATGATACGGCAACATTGAGCGCAGCCTTGCGCAAACACAGACTAAGATGCCGCAATAGTTCTCAGGCAACAGCCGAATTACCCACCGCGGAGAGCTGATTCGCGGCATAATTAACAACTGACATATGAGTTTGATAGAACAGTTGCGAGGCGCTATGGAAGAATCGATGCACGTCGGCGAGCAGGAAACGAGCCTACAGGACCAGTCCTATCACACCATTCGACGCAAAATCGTCTACCTGGACTACAAGCCGGGCGAAAAGCTGGGCGTCAAGCAGCTTTGCGACGACCTAGATATGGGTCGCACGCCCGTGCGCGAGGCTTTGGTTCGCTTGGCGCAGGAAGGCCTGGTGCGCACCGTGCCCCAGAGCGGCACCTACGTCTCACCCATCAACCTCACCCTTGCCGAGAGTGCCTGTTACATCCGCGAGCATCTGGAAAAGCAGGTGATTGTGGAGTGCTGTGCGCGCGCCACGTCGGCCGGCATCGAGCAGCTCGACCGCGCCATCGTGCTGCAGGAAAAGGCCATGGCCGAGGAGGATCGCATCGGCTTCTTTTTGAGCGACAACCTCATGCATCACATGATTTTTAGCATCGCATGTCGCAGCACCGTGTGGTCGTGGCTCGAAGAGACCAATGCCGACCTGGAGCGCTTCCGCTGGCTGCGCGCCGCCACGCAGGTTCTCGACAATCAGGACATCGTGAACGAGCACAAGCAGATTCGCCGCGCTATCGCCGGTCGCGACCCCATCGAAGCGAGCTTTTTGGTCAGCAAGCACCTGCACATGATGTTCCGCAATCAAACCGAGGTTCTGGACCAGTTCCCCGAGTACTTCGAGACCAGCAAGCTCCGCTAACCTGCCAAAAAGGGACAGGTTTATTTTGGCAGGTTTTATCCGAGCAAATGCAACAAGGCCCGGCTCCGTCTTGATGCGGAGCCGGGCCTTAGTCGCTAGAACGGCGGAACCAACTACTCGACCGTGACGCTTTTCGCCAGGTTTCGGGGTTGGTCGACGTCGCAGCCGCGCAGGATGGCGACCTCGCGGGCGAGCAGCTGCAGCGGGACGCTCGCCGTGATGGGGCTGAACACGTCGCGGACTGCTGGCACGCGGATAATGCAGTCGGCGATCTTGTTGATCTCCTCATCGCCCTCGGTGGCAACGACGATGACCTTGGCGCCGCGCGCCTTGCACTCCATGAGGTTCGACACGGTCTTGTCGTAGGTGGCACTCTTGGTGGCCACGGCGATGACAGGGAAGCCCGGGTCGATCAGCGCGATGGGGCCGTGCTTCATCTCACCGGCGGCGTAGGCCTCGGCGTGCAGGTAGCTGACCTCTTTGAGCTTGAGCGCGCCCTCGTAGGAAATAGCGGCACCCATGCCACGGCCCACGAACAGCGCCGACTGCGCGTCCTTGCACAGCAGGGCGGCCTCATGCACGGCCTCGGTTTGGGTATCCAAAATCCACTGGATCTGCTCGGCCGTATCGGAAAGCTCGCGGAACAGCATGCGCGCCTGCTTGGTGGTCAAGCGGTACTTGACCTGCGCCAGCAGCAGAGCCAAAAGCGTAAGGCTCACGACCTGGCCGATGAAGCTCTTGGTCGAGGCGACCGCGATCTCCTTGTTGGCCTTGGTGTAGATGACGCCGTCGCTCTCACGCGCCACGGGGCTGCCCACCACGTTGGTGATGCCGAAGACCTTGGCACCCTTGATGCGCGCATCGCGAATGGCGGCAAGGGTATCGGCCGTCTCGCCCGACTGGGACACGGCAACGACGAGCGTCGTCGGCGTAATGATGGGGTTGCGATAACGGAACTCGCTGGCCGCCTCCACCTCGGTGGGGATGCGAGCCCAGCCCTCAATGAGATTCTTGGCAATGAGGCCAGCGTGATAGCTGGTGCCGCAAGCGATCACGTAGACGCGGTCGATGTCGTTGAGCTCCTCGAGCGAAAGGCCCAGCTCGTCGATGTCGAGCTCGCCGGCCGGCGTCATGCGGCCCACCAGCGTGTCGCGCACGACGCGCGGCTGCTCGTGGATCTCCTTGAGCATAAAGTCGGGATAACCGCCCTTTTCTGCCATGTCCAGGTCCCAGTCGATGTGGGTGACCTTGGGCTCGATAACGTTGCCGGCCTCGTCGGTGTACTCGACGCCTGCGGGCGTAAGCTTGGCAAACTGACCGTCCTCGAGCACCACGACATCGCGGGTGGCGTCGATGAGCGCGATGACGTCGGAGGCGACATAGGCGCCGGTCTCGCCCGCGCCGACCACGATCGGGGAATCCTTGCGGGCCACGGCGATCACGCCGGGCTCGTCAGCGCACACGACGGCCAGACCATAGGCACCGACCACGTGGGCGCAAGCCTCGCGCACGGAGGCCATCAGGTCGTGCGTCTCGGCATAAGCCTCTTCGATCAGATGCGCGAAGACCTCGGTATCGGTCTCGCTCTTAAAGTGGTGGCCGCGGCCCTCCAGCTCTTCGCGCAGCTCGGCGAAGTTCTCGATGATGCCGTTGTGGACGATGGCGATACGGCCGTCGCAGCTGGTGTGGGGGTGAGCGTTAACGACGGAGGGCTTGCCGTGGGTGGCCCAACGGGTGTGGCCGATACCGCAGGTAGCGTCGCTGTCAATGTTGGAAAGCTCGCTCTCCAAGCCCGCGACCTTGCCCACGCGACGGATGACGTCGAGGTGCGCCGCGGCGCCCTCGCCCACCTCGAGCGCGACGCCCGAGGAGTCATAGCCGCGATACTCCATACGCTTGAGGCCCGTGACCAGGATGTTCTTTGCAATATCAGAGCCGGTGTAGCCGACGATTCCGCACATAAGATAAATCCCTTCGTTCGCGTGACTGCAAGACGTCCACGCACAAGGGGCGCTGAGACGTATAACGTTCGAGTATTGTACTCACGCAAACGCAAGCTGATATACCAGAAGTGGTATCTCAACTTAGATACCACTCGATGCACACACGTCCAGCCGGTCCAAACCACCACAAAGGTGCCTGCCCCCTTCGTGGTGGTCGCGCTGGCAATAGCGTTTGCCCAGATAAAACCTGCCAAAATAAACCTGTCCCTTTTTGGAAGGTTTGGGATGCTACAATCTGGCTTGTACTTGAAACGCATCAAAGGGGCCGCTATGGCAAAGGTAAAAATCAGCGACGTCGCACGCGAGGCCGGGGTTTCGTTGGGCACGGTTTCCAACGCGCTCAACCACCCCGAAAAGCTGCGCCCCGAGACCCTCAAGCTCATCAACGAGACCATTAATCGCCTTGGCTACCTGCCCAACCAAAGCGCCCGTCAGCTCGCGGGCGGCGCCACCAAGTCCTTTGGCCTGGTGCTCCCCCGTCTCGATCACGGCTTTTCGCTCCAAATCGCCAGCGGCGCCCACAACGAGGCCCGCAAGCACGGCTACGACTTGCTCATCGCCAACGCCGATAACGACGATATTCTCGAGGACCATTACCTGCGCTACTTTATGGGCACCCAGATGTCCGGCGTCATGGTTCAGCCCATGGCATCCCCCGACTGGCACCCCGCCATGACCAAGATGCCCGTGCCGATCGTCCATCTGGACATCCATTGCTCCGAGCCCGGCTACTACGTAGCGGCCGACAACGAGGCCCAGGGTCGCATCATTGCCGAACTCGCCATCGCCCGCGGCGCGCACCATATTGTCGTCGTCGGCCGAGCAGCATTTATGCAACTCACCCTGCGCGTCCTTGGCATTCATAAGGCGCTCGCCCTGCACCCCGATATCAAGATCGAAGTCATCGACGCCGGCGAGTGGAACACGGCGGCCGACGGCTATGGTATCGGCAACCAAATCGCCGAGCGCCCCGCGGACGAACGTCCCGATTTTGTCGTCGGCCTGACCGATGTGTTGGCCTCGGGCGTCGTTTCGGCACTGGTCGACAAGGGCATCTCTGTCCCCGGGCAAGTACGAGTGGCCGGATGCGACGGCAACCCGCTCGCTTGGAGCGGATCGGTCCCGCTCACTACGGTAGCGCCCCCGGGCTACGAGATTGGCCGCAAGGGTATCCAACTGCTGATGGAGCAAATCGAGAACAAGGCCCCGACAAAGACCAAGCATATCCACGTCAGCTCTGCCGCGCGCACCGTCACCGCGGTCACGGCCATCGAGGACATCAACCGCCAAGAACTCGTGCGGCCGTTCCTGCTGGAACGCGCCAGCACCCAGGCAAGCAGCCAGACCGACGCCACGGCCATCAACCTCGGTGCGTATCTATAGCACGCCCGCAAGTATGCTAAGTCGCCGCTCAAGCAAAAGGGGCCCGACCATTGCCGGGCCCCTTTTGCTTGAGCGCAAACGTGAGCAATCGCTCGTTTCAACGCCGCAATTTTCTAGCGCACAGTCTTGATTGCCGCCGCCAGGTCGAACAACGTATCGAGCACGGCCTCGCAGCCATCCACCACGTCCTGCGGCAGCGGCACGATATCGGGGACGGCAAAGACATGGCAGCCGGCCGTAATGCCCGAGACGCAACCGTTGCGCGAATCTTCGACCACGGCACATTCCTCGGGAGCAAAGCCCGCGCGCTCGCAGGCGAGCAGATACATCTCGGGGTCGGGCTTGCCGTGCACGACGTCCTCGCCACACGTTACCGTTTCAAACTTGTCAAAGAGGCCGACCATCTTAAGGTTGCGCTCGGCCGTAACGAGGCGCGACGACGTCGCTAGACCAACGTGATAGCCTGCAGCCAGCAGCTCGTCTAGGCACTCGGCGGCGCCGGCCTTAAGTTCCAGTTCGGTCTTGACCATCTCGTCGCGAATCTCCTTGTGGCGACGATAGATCGCCTCGGTGGTTTCATGGCTGCCGTAATGCTCATCAAGGATGTCCATAACATCGGGCAGCGTGCGGCCGATAAACTGATGGATCAGCGCTTCATCAATCGCGAGCCCCAGCTCAGCGGCGCCTGCCTTCCAGGCCTTAATCCCCAAACGCTCGGTATCGACCAGCGTTCCATCCATGTCAAAAATAACAGCCTTGATCATATCGGTCCCCCATCGACTCTCGCTGTCGCGTTGCTGCAACTCTACCGCATTTGGCAACTTGTATATAACGTATATGCCATATTGCACTTTCGTTACACAGATAGAAGTCTTATGGCAAGTAACGCATTAGGATTATAGTTTCATCCGAGCTTTAATAACTGTAAGGAACTTTCATGCTTTCAGACACCGCCGCACCCGCAGAGGAGCTTCAGGACAAACTCGCAGCACTCGAGCAGCTGCTTTTGGCATACGGACGCGTCGCCATCGGCTTTTCCGGTGGTGTCGACAGCAGCTTTTTGGCCGCGGTCTGCGCCCGCATCATGCCTACCAATACCCTCCTCGTCCATCTCACCACGCCGCTCATCGGCACGCCCGAGCAGGCCTCGTTTGAGCGGTCCGTTGATGGACAAGCCAATGAAGGGGCGCATTTTAAGCTCCCCGTGCTCAATCTTTCGGTGGATCAGCTGCAGCTCCCCCAAGTAGCCTGCAACGATGCTAATCGCTGCTACCACTGCAAACACGCCGGCTTTACCGCCATCGTCAACCACGCCAAGTCGCTCGGCTTTCCCACCGTCATCGATGGCAGCAATGCAAGCGATCGCGGTGACTACCGCCCCGGCATGCGCGCGGCAGAAGAGCTCGGCGTACGCTCACCCCTTATGGAGGTCGGCTTTACCAAGGACGAAGAGCGCGAGCTGCTGCGCGCATGGGGCTATCCCGTTTGGAACCTACCGGCGGGAGCATGTCTTGCCACCCGCGTCCCCACGGGCGAGGAGCTTACGCGCGAGAAAGTCGATTTAATCCGCGCCTGCGAGGATTACCTGCACGATCTTGATCTGGCACAGGTACGCGCGCGCTTGGTCGGCGGCTGCATGCATATCGAGGCCGCACCCGCAGATGTCGCCAAGATTGCCACCCTCGGCGGTGCCGCCGTCGACGACAAGGGCAAGACCCTGCTGCCCGCCGCCATCGAGTCCGCGCTACGCGAGCTGGGCTGCGACCATATCTCCCCCGAGGTCACCCCCTACATTCACGGCAACATGAACCTTTAGGTTACGCCGTTTTACAAACGGCGTAACTGCTCGGCGCTGCGCGGGCTCCGGACACGGCAATCTGACGTTCAACTTCAAGGGCGCGACCAAAAGGTCAGCGCCCGCTTGTTTCACGTCACCTTACCGCACCCGGAGACCGCTCGCTCGCATATGCTCAACCTGCACTGCGTTAACTGACCCGCCAATAAGGGACAGGTTTATTTTGGCGGGTTTTATCTGGGGAAACGCAAAATAGCCCCACATACACAACCGCCGCAGCTCCATATGAGGCAAATGAATCAGTAGCGTCTATCCCAAATCTTGAGTATTTGTTCGACAGAACGGCCCCTGCCGGCTCCTGCTAGACTGGTAGATTCCCAACCGTCCATCCAGGAGCCGCAATGTCGCGCAAGTCCGCCTACAAGCAAGTACTTTCCATCGGCGCCGCCGTGGTGCTGGGGTTTGCGCTGTTCACAGGGTCGCTCGACGGAGCGCCCAAGTTGTTGTCGCCGCAAAGTGATGAACAGGCGGCAGCTCTGGCCGAAAAACAAAACGAAAGTCCCAGCCGCACCGACGACGAGGCGGACCTGGTCGATCGGCTCGAATCAGGAACGGCGAGCTCCCCGGACCCTCAAAACAGCCAGGACTCTGGCGATGGCTCCGATTCCGCCACAACCGACACCGGCGACGGCGCTTCCGCGGACAGCGCCGCCACCCCCATCGACGAGGTCGAAAACCCCGACCTCAACCGCGCCCGCGGTGTTTATCTCAGCAGCATTCCCGACTACGCCGGCAACCCCTACGTTGCCCTGCGCGCCGACAGCACGCACCCGCTCGGCACACCATCATTCACGCTCGATGAATACGAGCGCGCTACAGAAGAGGGTTGCTTTAAGAAGTTCTCCAAGCTTGACAGCCTGGGCCGCACCCGCAAAGCGCTCGCCTGCGTGGGCCCCGAATCACTCGGTCAAGGCGAGCGCGGCGATATCTCGCGTATCCATCCCGCTGGATGGCGCCAGCAGCGCTACGACTTTATTCCGGGCCAGAGCCTCTACAACCGCTGCCATCTCATCGCCTGGTCGCTCTGCGGCGAAAACGCCAACCGCAAGAATCTCCTCACCGGCACGCGTTATCTCAACGAGACAGGCATGCTGCCGTTTGAGGAGCAGATTCTCGGCTACATCCGCGAGACGGGCAACCACGTGCTCTATCGCGTCACACCCATGTATAACGAAGAGGAACTTGTCTGCCGCGGCGTGCGCCTTGAGGCGCAATCGGTCGAGGACCACGGCAAGACCCTCTGCTTCCACGTGTACTGCTACAACCTGCAGCCGCACGTGCAGATCGACTACGCCACCGGCCGCAACCAGGCATCCGGAGACTAGTGCCGACCGCACCGCCCGTAACCCAAAAATGATTCGTTTTCCTCCGTCCCCATGGGATCAAAAAGGGCCGCCCCGGTTACCCAGGGCGGCCTTTTCGTCAGCACCTACATTGCAGGCAAAATCACACGCTACTTGGCGCGACCCTCCTCATAGCGCTCGACCAGCTTGGCCTGAACGTCATAGGGCACCTGCTCGTAGCCGGCGGGCTTCATGGTAAAGTCACCCGTGCCGCGCGTGATAGAGCGCAGGCGCGTCGAGTAATCCGTCAGCTCGGCGAGAGGTGCCTGCGCGATAACCACGGTGTCTCCGCGCTCATCGGTCTCCATGCCTGTCACGCGACCGCGCGAGGCCGAGATGTCGCCCATCACGGCGCCGGCGTAGCTCTCGGGAATAGTCACCGTGATTTCCTCGATGGGCTCCAGCACCACCGGGTCGGCATCGGCACATGCCTTGCGCAGGCCGATGCGAGCCGCCGCGCGGAACGCCATCTCGTTGGAGTCGACGCTGTGATACGAGCCGTCGTACACAGCCACGCGAATGCCCGTGAGCGGATAGCCGGCAATGATGCCGTCCTTCATGGTTTCCTGGACGCCCTTGTCCACGGCGGGGATCAGCGAGCGCGGAATGCGACCGCCCACGACCTCGTCCACAAACTCATAGCCATCGCTCGTGCCGTCGGGCCCAATGAGCGGCTCCACGCGCAGCCAGCAGTCGCCGTACTGACCGGCGCCGCCGGTCTGCTTCTTATGGCGGCCCTGGGCACTTGCCGTACGGCGAATGGTCTCGCGATACGGAATGCGGATCGGCACGCTCTTGGCTACGACCTTGGTGCGATCCTCCAAACGATTGAGCAGCACCGAAACCTGCGCCTCACCAACGGCGGAGATAATGGTCTGGCCGGTCTCCTCGTCGCGGTCGATGCTCATGGTCGGATCGGCCTTGCAGGCCTTCTCGATAAACGTGTAGAGCTTCTCTTCGTCGCCGCGATTCTCGGCCTCGATGGCAATGCGGTACTGCGAGTTGGGGAACTTAAACGCCGCAGCCTCGACCTTGCCGGTAATCGAGAGCGTATCGCCCGTCTCGGCCGCCAGCTTGGGTGCCACGATAATGTCGCCGGCATAGGCGTGACCGACCTCGGTCATGTCGCGGCCGCACATCACATACAGGTGAGCCAGACGGTCGCCCTTGCGGGTACGCGCGTTGATCAGCTCAAGACCCGGCTCAAGCGTACCCGTCAGCACCTTGATAAAGCTGATGCGACCCTGCTGCGGATCGGCCAGGGTCTTAAACACAAACGCCACCGGACGGTCATCGTCGCTCGAAATCTTGAGCGAATCGCCGTCGATAAGCGGCATCTCGCCGTAGTCGGTCGGCGCCGGGAAGTACGTCGCGATGTCGTCCATCAGCGAGTTGACGCCCTGCTCCTTAATGCAATCGCCCGCAAAGACCGGCACAAAGATGCGCTCGGCAATCGCCTTCGACAGCAAGCCCTCAAGCTCCTCCTGCGTCAGTGTCTCCTCGCCTTCCAGGTACTTCATCATCAGCTCATCGTCGGCCTCGGCCACCAACTCGCACAGATGGTCATGGGCCTCCTCGGCCTGGGCACGATACTCCTCGGGAATCTCCGACTCAACGGCTTCGGTGCCGTTGCAATGGCGCGCCTTCATGCGCACCAGGTCGATGATGCCGTCAAAGTCCTCGCCCTCGCCCCAGGGAAGGGTCACGGCGCCCAGGCGCGTGCCAAAGCGCTCCTGCAGCAGGTCCATCGTGGTCGCAAAGCTGGCCTCGGAGCGCGACAGGCGGTTTACGAACACCGCACGCGCCAGGCGCAGGTCCTCGGCGGCATACCAGAGCTTAACCGTCGTAGGCTGCGGGCCGGCCTCGGCGTCGACCACAAACAGAGCCGTCTCGCAGACGCTCATCGCGGCAAAGGCGTCGCCGATAAAATCGGGGTAGCACGGGGCATCGAGCACATTGATGCGCGCGCCCTTCCAGTCGATTGGCGCAATGGTCGTCGAGATGGAGAATGAACGCTTGACCTCTTCAGGGTCATAGTCGAGCGTAGGCTTGGTGCCGTCGTGGCCGCCCAGGCGGGCGGTCTTGCCGGAAAGGTGGAGCATGGCTTCGGCGAGTGAAGTCTTGCCCACCCCGCCTTGGCCTACGAGCACCACGTTCCTTACGTTACCGGTCTTGGGAGCACCCATGATGACCTCCTTGCAGGGCCGCGCGCATTGCGCGACGCCAACGGGGAGAGTTCGCGGTCGATGCCATCCCGGGAGCAGCATGGTCGGCAGCCGAGCCGACTCACCCTCCAAATGTCCTATGCCACCACCCTACCCTCACGGGCGACCGTCCATGCACACCTTTCGGCACACGTATGAATACAGGCGGCGAGAGGAAGAGACAAGCTTGTGAGGCGATTATTGAACCCCGTCGATGCAAACAAAAAGCCGCCACAGACCGTAAGACCTGCGGCGGCTTCGCCTCAATTAATAGTTGAGTAAATACCTGAGCCTATCCCTCGATACGGCTCAAGAACTCACGGGTGCGCTGCTCGCGTGGATGGTCGATGACCTGCTCGGCAGGACCCTCCTCGACAATGCGGCCGCCATCCATAAAGACCACGCGGTCGGCAACATCGCGCGCAAACTGCATCGCGTGGGTCACGATTACCATCGTCATATTCTGCGCGGCAAGGTCTTTAATGACACGCAGCACCTCGGCCGTCAGCTCGGGATCGAGTGCCGAGGTCGGCTCGTCAAAGAACAGGATCTCCGGATCGAGCGCCAAGGCGCGGGCGATACTCACACGCTGTTGCTGGCCACCCGAAAGCTCACATGGCACCTTGTTCTCGTTGCCCGTAAGCCCCATCTGCGCGATCAACTCGCCCGCACGAGCTTCCGCCTGCTCGCGCGGGCGCTTAAGCACGCGGATCGGCGCGTCGATGATGTTTTTCATCACGGTATAGTGCGGGAACAGGTTGTAATTTTGGAACACCAGACCGAATCGCGAGCGCGCCTGCTTGGGCACATCGCCCTTCGCATAGACCGCGCCCGAACCCGCATCCGTCGCAACGGCAAGGTCACCAAACGAGAGCGAGCCTCCGTCGAGTGTCTCGAGCAGCGTGGCACACCGCAGCAGCGTGGACTTGCCGCCACCCGAAGGCCCGATAATCGCCACGACCTCGCCACGCTTCACCTCAAGCGAGATATCCTTGAGCACCTCATTGCCGCCAAACGCCTTACGTGCGTTTTCGATTTTCATCACTGAGTTAGTCATGATAATAGTCCAGCTTCTTTTCGGCGGCGCCCAGCAGCATCTCGACCACAAAGTTAAAGACCCAGTAAATCAGCGCCGCGATCGCAAACGGCACCATACTCACCTGCGAGGCGACCAGCGCCTTGGCCGTCGAGAACATCTCACCCACGCCAATGGCAAACGCCAGCGACGTGTCCTTGACCAGCGTGATAATCTCGTTGCCCATCGCCGGCAGAATACGCTTGGCGACCTGCGGCATCACGATATACAGAAACGTCTGCACGCGCGAATAGCCCAGCACCTCGGCGGCCTCGTATTGACCGCGCGGAATGGACTGCAAGCCCGAGCGATAGATCTCGGCAAAGTAACCGGCGTAGTTGATGATGAACGCCACGACGCACGCCGTCCACTTGGAATCGGGCGTGAGCGAAATGCCAAACACGTAGTACGGGGCAAAGTAGATGGCAAACATCTGCAGCATGAGCGGCGTACCGCGCATGACCGAAATGTAGATGCGCGCAATCCAGCGAAGCGGCGCGATTTTGCTCATGCGCATAAACGCCACGGGAATTCCCAGCGGAATCGACCCCAACAGCGTCAGCACAAACAACTGCAAACTGACCAAGAAACCCTGGCCAAGCATCTGCATCATGACCTGAATAGACATTACTTGAGCACCCAATTATCGAAAGATAGACCATAGCTTGAATACTTGTCGCAGAGATCCTTAACCGTGCCGTCCTCGTAGAGCGCCTTGAGCGACTCGGTCACGGCATCGGCGGACTTGGTGTCGCCCTTCTTAAAGCCGACAGCGTAGTGCTCGCTGGACAGCGGCTTGTCGAGCTGCGTATAGGCATCGGGCTTGGCGGCAAGCTGATACTGGGCAATCGAAAGGTCGCAAGCCACGGCATCGACTGCGCCGCTCTCGAGCTGCATAAAGGCCGTGTTGTACTCGCCGATCGTGTCGAGCGTGGCAAACGTCGCCGCCAGATCCTTCTGGTCACCCTCGAGCACATCCTGCGCAGCGGAATCGGTCTGGGTAATCACGGTCTTGCCGGCAAGATCGTCCCAGCTCTTGATGCCCGCATCTTTCTTTACCACCAGCACCTGCTCGTTGAGCATGTACGGCTCGGAGAACGTATAGTCGTCCTCGCGGCCCTCCATGGTAAAGCCGTTCCAGATGCAGTTGATGGCGCCCGAGTTAAGCAGCGTATCCTTGGCGTCCCAGTCGATGGCCTCGTATTTGACCTCCCAGCCCTGCTTATCGGCAACAGCCTTGGCCAGATCGAGATCAAAGCCGGTGTACTCGCCATCGTCGCCCACAAAGCCGTACGGAGGATAGGACTTATCGAAGCCCACCACGAGCTTCTTGGACTCCGCAGCACCCTTCACATCCTTGGCCGCGGCAGAGCCAGCAGCGGAGCCCTTGCCGGCACCACCGCCGCAACCGACAAGACCAAGGCCAAGCACCGTAGCGAGCGAGCCGGCTAGACCAACAAACTGACGACGAGACATATCGGTGTTCATGGTATCCCCCCTTGATGGCACTTTAGTTAAGTAAAGTGATTCGTGTAACGTCCAGAATCATACACTTTAGTGAGATGGAGTACAAGGGAGGGTTTGCCCGGCGTGGGCGGGGAGCGGCGCGTAATTAAGTTTCCTGCTCTACAGTCCTGCGCAAGACGGAAAGCACATTAAGTGCTTTCCTTTGCGTGCGGAACTCGCGA
>CABUJH010000032.1 GCA_902491895.1 uncultured Collinsella sp.
CGCGCCCTTGAAGTTGAACGTCAGATTGTCCAAATGCGGCCCGCGCAGCGTCGGCCCGTTACGGCGTTTGGTAAAACGCCGTAACTAAAAACGGTTACCGCGGAAGCCGCCGCCGTTGCGGCCGCCACGGTCGCCGCCGCGACCGCCGCGGCCGTTACCACGGTTGCCGCCAAAGCCGCCACGGTTGCCGCCGCGGTCGCCATAGCCACCACGGTTGCCACCAAAGCCGCCGCGACCGCCACGGTCACCAAAGCCGCCACGGCCGCCACGGTCGCCACCGCGACCGCCGCGGTCGCCACCACGGCCACCACGATCGCCAAAGCCGCCGCGGCCGCCACGGTCGCCGCCACGGCCACCACGGTCGTCACGGCCGCCGCGAGGACCGCGATCCTCGTCCAGGCCCATGGCGACGAGCGGAGCGATAACCTTATCGAGAGCGGCCATCAGCTCGGTGGCCTCCTCGTAAGAAAGCTCGGGCAGGAGCTTCTCCTTCTTGTTGGCAAGCTCGACCAGGCCCTCAGCGGCATCCTCGGCGGCGAAGACAACAATCTTGCGCATATCGCCCTCGGCGTCGTCGATGCGGCCGACCAGATCGGCAGCCTCGGCCTCGGCCATCAGGCCATCGAGCTCACGAAGGCGCATGCCCAGCAGGTCGGACATTTCCTTCTGCTCCATCTTGGGCTTGAGGTCAAGAAGCTTGATGGCGCGCTCGATGTTCGCCATGCGCTCGGCCTTGGCCTCCTCCTCCTTAGAAATAGCAAAGCGACGGCTACGCAGCAGGCGGGCGGCCTTCTGCATCTTGTCCATCAGCTCTTCGTCATCGTAATCAACGGCGGCCTCGACAACCTCGGCCTCCTCCTCGGCGGAAACCTCGTCAGCAGCCTCAACCTCGGCAGCTTCGGTCTCCACGGTCTCGACTGCCTCGACCTCGGCAGTCATGGTCTCGTTCTCGGTCTCGTTCATGATCTCTTCGTTCTCGGACATGAGACTCCTTCTTGGCCCTCTCGGGCATCATCGCCCCATTCGCGGGGCCCGTCGCGCACTCTTTGCGCTTTAAACATTCATGCCTCTCGGCAAAACGTCCATTAGTTTATGGTGTCGCCATCTAATCTAGCTGCAGAATCTATGTGCACACATTAATGCGACATGTGTGACTCGCGACGAGCGTACACCAGCGACGCCACAAACCCGACCACGGCAATCACGGCCGCCACGCGCACGGCAGTTGCAAATCCAATCGCCTGGGCAACGCCGGTCGCAGCGCCAGCCGCGCCGGCAGTCGCTGCAGAACTCGAGAGCAGGCCGATAAACAGGGACGGGCCAAACGATGCGGCAATCATGTTCCACGTGTTAAGCAATGCCGTTCCGTGAGGATGTTCAGCGGCAGGCAGCGTCTCCAATCCGGCCGTTTGCGAGGGGCTCAGCACCAAACCGACTCCGGCATACACCACAACGGTCAGCGCCACAACGACGCCGATGTTCATACTCGCCGCCGTCATCGAGATGGCAGTCTGCCCCACGGCAATCAGGGCAAAGCCGACCGGCAGCAGCGGCCATGCGCCACGGGCGTCCATCACGCGTCCGCCCACAATCGAGGTCACGGCGTTACAGGCAATCGCCGGCAAAATGAGCAAGCCCGCAACAAGTGCGGTCATGCCGTATGCGCCCTCAAAATAGAGCGGCAACAAAACGCTCATCGAGAACGTCGTCATCATCGACACCACCACAAGCAGGCACGCAGGCCAAAAACGAACGCTCGCCATGGGACGCACGTTAAGCACCGGATGCTCGAGTTTGAGCTGGCGGGCCGCAAACAGGCCGAGCAGCACAATGGCGGCGATAAGCGTCACGATGCCGGCAATCAGATTGGTCGAGAACTCGCCTACGGAATACACAAATGCCGTAATGCCGGCGGCGAGCAAAACAACCGACAGAATATCAAGCGTGGTGTTCGAGCGCTCTCCGACATTCTGAACAAGCTTTACGCCCGCCGCAGCGACCACAATGCCGGCCACCAGCGGCACTACGAACACCGCCCTCCAGCCAAACAACGTGCACATAAGACCGCTGATCACAGGTCCAAACGCCGGCCCTAGCGTAATGCAGGCACCACCCAGGCTCAGATACAAACCGAGCTTTTCACGCGGGGCGCAAGACAGCACCACGTTCATCATGAGCGGAAACAAGATGCCCGATCCCGCAGCCTGTAAAATACGACTTGGCAGCAAAACGCTAAACGACGGAGCGATCAGACACAGGACTTCGCCGGCGACCATACATCCGCATGCGAAAAACAACAGCTTGCGCGTCGAGAAACGGCCGGACAGGAAGGCCATGATGGCCGTAAAGATCGACGTCACAATCATGTAGCCCGAGACGAGCCACTGCGCCGTGGTGGCACTCACCGAAAAGGCCGCCATAATGTCGTGCAACGCCACGTTAATGATGTTCTCGTTAAACGCGGCAACAAAGGCCGCAATATACATAACGACGAGAAGCGCCGCAGTGGCCGATGGCGTTACTTGAACTTGTTGCTGAGATTTGCTCCCCATGCATTTCCTTCCTCTTGGAACGACAGTTGCATCGCCCCAGAGGAACAGTCCAGGGCGAAAAATGAGCCCTAGACTTACGCCAGACGCCGTACACGACGAGTCTGACAACATGGTCCAACGTCGAAAGATTGTAACGCGGACGCACAGCTTTCCTTCCGCGCTATTATTAAAAGTCCACGAAAGCATGAGACATGAGGAGCCCGCCATGATTAAGCCCATCATGAAATCCGAGTTCTTTTTGCGCCTGCCTTCCGAAGACGCGGGACCCGACGATGCCGCGACCGGGCAGGACCTCCTGGATACACTCCACGAGCATGAGCACGAGTGCGTGGGCCTCGCCGCCAACATGATTGGCGTGCGCAAACGCATCATCTGCGTAAAGGACGGCAACAGGACACTCCTGATGTACAACCCTCAAATTCTTGAGCAGGTCAATGCCTATCAGACGAGCGAAGGATGCCTCTCGCTGATCGGCGAGCGTCCCTGTACCCGCTATCGCCGCATTAAGGTTGAGTATTTGGACGAGAACTTCGTTCACCGCATCAAAAACTTCTCGGGCTACACCGCCGAGATCATCCAGCACGAAATCGACCACTGCAATGGCGTCGTGGTTTAGGCCACCTGCCAAAATGAGGGTACCGGAGGCCTCCCTATGGACATCAGCCGCTTTGGCGAATTCGCCATCTTAGCGCAGTCACGCACGTTTCTTGATGCGGCGGAACTGCTTTTCATGTCGCAATCAACCCTCTCCAAGCACATCATGGCAATGGAGCACGAACTCGGCTGCAAGCTCATCGATCGAAGCAAGCGCCACGTAACACTCACCGCGCAAGGTGAAGCGCTTCTCCCCTATGCTCAAAAAATTGCGACGCTTCAGCATCGCTATCTTGCCGCCATTCAAATAGGTGCAGGTGAGCCGCTCGAGCACCTCACCGTAGGTTCTATCCCCATTATGGCCCCTTATGGGATCACGGACGCCGTCATCGATTTTCAGCAGGCGAACCCCTCATATTCTGTCGAGCTCATCGAAGGCGAGGGCGACACACTCAAGCGCATGCTCCTGCACGAGGACATTGACCTGGCCTTCATCCGTGACAGTGGCGCCATCGAGCCGGAGTTCAAAAAGATTCCCTTTACGACTGACCGGCTCGTGGCCGTCCTTCCGCTCGACCATCCGCTCGCCGAACGTGACACCGTCGAGATAGACGACCTTATCGACGAGAATTTCCTCATGCTTCCCCAAGGCTCGTTCGTAAGCGAGCTCGTCCTTTCCCTTTGTCGCGAAGCTGGATTTGGCCCACGCGTTACGTTCACCGGCAAACGAGCCGAGAACATCATCTCTCTTGTCGCACGCGGCGCCGGCGTCTCATTCCTCATGCGCAAGCCGGCGGAATCGCTTGCCAGCGGAAAGGTAGCCCTGGTGCCGCTTGAGCCCGCGACGACCTCCGAGGTCAGGCTCTACCTCAAGCGGAACGCCGCGCACTCGCAGGCGGTCGTCTCGTTCATCGGCTTCCTCCCCTACCGTCAGCTCCTGCAGGGCGACCGTGCGTCTTCCACCGCGGCACGACCGTCATAATCCCCGCTGCTCCACAACCGCAGACTTGTGTCCGCAAACACGCTGACAACGGCACAAAACACAAATATGCCTCGGGCGGCACGTCGCCGTCCGAGGCATATTTAGTTAAAGTGCGCAGACAGACTAGTCCACCGAGATGTTGAGCGCCTTACCGCCCTCGTCCTTCCTGGTACCGATCGCCATAGCGGCGACAAGAGCCAAAACGAAAGCGACCACACCGGAGATGACAAGGCCGATAAAGCCCGTGTCGATGCCGGCAGGGTTAATAAAGCTCGGGAAACCGAGCGGGCCGGAGGCACCGAAGGCATAGAGTTTGGCACCCATGAGGCCGGCAATGGCGCCGCCTACACCAGCGGAAATAAAGGTTGACCACATAAGACGCTTACGCGGCAGCAAGATGGCGTAAAGCGCAGGCTCGTTGACACCGAAAATCGAAGAGACAAGGGCGGGAATGTTGACGGCAGCATTTTCCTCGGAGTCCTTGGTTCGGATGACCATGCCAAGCACAGCACCGGCGATGGCACAACCGCCTGCATACACGAGCGGGTTAATGAGGTCATAGCCGTAGGTTGCGACATCGAGAAACCACAGCGGGATGATACCCCAGTGCAGGCCGAACATGACGAGCAGGCTCCAGAACGTGCCGATGACAAAGCCGGCGATGGCGGGCTGGAAGTTGATGAGCATCAAGATGATCTGGGCAACGATGTTGGAGAGGACCGTCATGACCGGACCGACCACAAGCAGGCCAAGGATGCCGCAAATGAGGAGCGTCAGGATGTTGGAGAAGAACGAGCTCACAAGCGCGGGCAGCGCGTTAGAAAGGGCCTTGTGCACCTTGGAGGCAATCCAGACGATAAAGATCGCAGGCAGAATCGTCGATGAGTAATTCTGCATGATCAGCGGGATGCCAAAAATATCACCGTAGACATTGGACTCGAAGACCGTGCCGGCGCCGAGCGTGTAGAGCGGATCTCCGCCCATAAGGGCAACGAGCGTCGGGTAGACAAGGATACCACCGAGCGCCATTCCCATAACGGGCTTAAGTCCGAACTTCTTGGCCGACGTCCAGCCAATGATTAGCGGAAAGTAATAGAAGACCGAATCTCCGATTGCCGAGAGCGTCACATACGTATTGCTGTCCTTGGCAAGCCAACCGGCAACCGTGCAGAGCGCGAGCATCGACTTGATAAAGCCACCGGCCATAAGCACGCCAAGAACCGGTTGCAGAATCTCGGAGATGATGGCCAGCAGACGCGAGAATGGATCGCCCTTTTTGACGTCGTCGCCTTCATCGATATCGAGTGCGGGTTTGGAGTCGAACCCGCCAATCTGAACAAGGTCGTTGTAGACGGCCTCGACAGTGGCACCAATCACGACCTGATACTGTCCGCCGGCCTGGATGACGTCAACGACGCCCTTCGTCGCCTTAAGCTCATTGGTCTGGGCGAGCGATTCATCCTTGAGGTGGAAGCGGAGACGCGTAATGCAGTGGCTCACGTCTAACACATTGTCTCGACCACCGACCTTTGTGATGATTTCATCGCAAAGCTTCTGGTATTTCATGGAATTCTCCTTTTTCTGAGCGGGGTATAGCATCGATTTCATGCCTCCGTAGTCGACGTGGGAGGGCAAGGAACCCGCTTCCCCCTTTGAAATCCGCGGACGCACGTACGCCCGGGATGGGAAACGGCAGAGAAGATGGAAGATGCCGATCACATGGCAGCGAGCCTCATTGGCCCATGTCACGCAATCAGGTCTACAGACGCGAATCTGCTGCGCCGAGAAGTCTCGTCGTCTGGCAGAACTTGTCACACAGACGTTCCGGTTCGCCCTGGGGAATCTGAGTACGCTCGGTCTCAAAGGAGAGGCCGTACTCGCGTGCCGGAAGGAAATACTCAAAATAGCCGTTGGTGTAACCGCAAACTATTCCCTCGACCGGGCATTCGCGCTTCATGCGAATACCCAAGTCGCTGCCGAGCTCACTCGGGAACACAAAGAGATGCAGGCCGCCCAAACTGATGACGACACACTTAAGCGTGAGCGAAAAGTCGTCATGGGCAACGGTGTGATAGAACGTCTGAGGCTCGATGCGGTCGAGAACGACCTCGCGATCGAGCTTGATCTGGGAAATCGCCTCGGCAAGACCGGTCGAAACGCGCTCGACCTCGGGAATGCCGCGTCCCTGGCGAAAATTGCGGTCGCTACAGTCGCCAGCAGCACCGACGACCATGGCCGGATAGTAACCAAGACTCTGAGCGAGCTTTTTGCCGGTAAGACCGGCGAGTTCGCTCGTGAGCTCCGTGCAGTCGGGTCCGACGCAAGCGGAATGCACCGCCCAGTTCACAAAGCCCGCAAATGGCTTGCCTTCGGTATCGAAGAACGATACGACAATGACCTCATTGTCGGCGAGTTCACCTGGGATGATGCGGTTGTCGTAGAAACCGGTGATGACCTGCTTGCCCAAGCGACAAATCGCGGGCTGTGCGTTGGCGCGGCACTCCTCAAAGCATTGGCAAATGGTATCGAGGAACCAGCGGTAGTAGTTCTCGTCGAATTTTCCCGTCCACCAGCTGCGGTGGTAAGCGACGATTGAAGTATGGTCGTGCGTCGCGGAGAGCAGAACGCAGTCACGGTCGATTCCGTAGCGCTCGGCGAGCATCGTCTTAACCTCCTCGGCCATGCCCTCCTCAAACTCGAGAACATCGGCGTTGAAGAGAAAAACTTCGCGGTCGTCCTGTTGGAAAAGAATCGCGTTGGCGAAGACGTCGTCATGGACGCCTGTCGCAGGCTCCAGACGGTTGGAGAGGTTACGATATCCGATTAGATAGATGTCGCCTTGCGGGGTAATCTTGCGGCGTGCATGTCCGATATTCATGCAAGTTCTCCTTTTTGTCATGCCGCGTTTAAAGCGGCAAGGATGGTTTGAAGGAGGCGCTCATGGGAACCGGCGGCGAAGCCGGAGTTCATGGCCTCATAGGTGATTTTCTCGTACGCATCGGGGGCCGGCAGATACTTTTGCCCTCCGTTGACAAGCGTGGCAAAGAGCACGGGGCAGAATCGGGCGGCGCGCACGGCGGCGCCAAACGAGCTCGAAACCTCGGGCTGGATACCAACGAACTCGACATTTCCCAGCCGAAGTAAATAGACCCTCGTACGCTGTTCGCCTGCCGCATGAAACTCATAAGTTCGATGCGGGGCCAATGAGCAGAAGTCGGCGCGCGTCTGGGCGGGCAAAAGGACGTCGACCGTGCGAGCATCGACGCCGATGGCATCGTCCTCACGCGCCGCACGGACGGCCTCAATCAACGCATCGCTCATAGCGCGACCCTGTCGATGCAGCATGCGATATCCACTCTCGTGAGCATCTAACGTTTGCTTCGCCCCGGTCGAATCGAACGCAACGGTTACGGCGCGCTCCGCCGGACTCTGATCCCCCGCGGCACCGGGTAGCAGCAACACGACTCCGCCCAATTCGCGCTCGAGAGCCATGGCGGCAAAGCCAAAGAGGTCCCCGCTCACCAAGCGCTTCCCCTGAGAATCGTGCGATCCGTCGAGCACGGAAGACTGGACATCAGCCGTCGCAAGCATGGCAACGAGCCCGCCCTCGGCATCCCTCGCGACAAGTACGGGCATCGCGTGGTCGGCAAACCCCTTGGGGTCTACTCCCAGCCACCAGCCGGCCGGTGTCTCAATGTCGCGGTTAACGTTCACAGGACAGTAGCCCTCCGCCGAGGCGAGCGTGACAGAGCGAATGCCCGCAACCGCCTGCCCAACGGCCGCGCGTGTCGCGGCGATGAGCGCGGCACGATAGCGCTCATTTCGATCGCGGGCATCGGTGTCGGCCAGATGCCCAGGGGTGCGCACGTGAGGCGCAGAAAACGTGTGGGTCGGGACCACCCAAGAAAAGGCGCCGTCGCAATTGGAGACATCCTTGACAACCTCACGCAGATCGACGAGTAGGGCCGGAGCGACCGAGGTAACCTCAAGTGAAAGGATGCAAGCGCGCCGCCCCATCCCTTCGACCACGAAGGCACGGGCAAAGATTTCATGACGGAGTGCGTCGAAACCGTCGAACGGCAATACGTCCTCTAAGTTAATGGCCACCCGGGCGGCTCCGGCCTTCATCTCTCCCTTATCCATGGCGAACGCCCTCCTTTATCTGTCGCTCACTCGATGCCGTACAAGCGCTGTGCCGTGCCGCCAAGCATAAGGTCCTTGTCCGTATCACTTAAATCTGTGGCGCGGACGCAGGCGACACCCTCTGTTAGCCACTCGCGTTTAACGGGATAACTCGTACCAAAGACAATATGGTCTGCACCAAGGACTTCAACCGCACAGGCAAGAAGCGTTTCGCCCCAGGGCTGAGCATGGGACATGTCGAAATAGATGTTGTTCTCGAGGCGCCTGGAAACGGTCTCGGTATCGACCTGAAAACGGCCAGAAGCATCAGGGCGCTTGGGACCATGAGGCAGCAGCATCTCCTTGAACGCAAAGTATGCGCCGCCGAGCATGGAGTGGACCATCTTGATATTGGGGTAGCGCTCAAAGAAATCGCCAAAGATCTCTCGGCCGATCGCCGTAGTTTGGTCGACGCAGCGGCCATAAGAGCGGCGAAGGTTGTCGTACGCGAGAAGCGATTCGTTCTCGACCGGCACGGGAACATGGTGCACGTAAACGGTGACATGGCGTTCGTTCAGGTGCTCGAAAAAGCTCGAGAAGACCTGGTCGTCGAGATAGCGCTTGCCGTAGTGAGCGCAGAGCTGCACACCCGCAAAACCATCGTCGAGCCTGCGATCGAGCTCCTCCAAATTCGCTTTGGTGCCAAAGGGCGGCACAGCGACAAGCGGAATCAGACGGCCACTTGACGCCTTCGCGTCAGCAGCCATACCGTCGTTGAAACGCCGGCACATCTCGAGCGACATCCACTCGTGACAACCGGGGAGCTTGAGGATCGCCTTGTCGACCCCCGCCTCATCCATATCGGCCAAGCGCTTCTCGAGGGTGTAGTCGCCCTCAATGTAGTTAAGACCCGGAGAACCGGCGGGCATCTCGATCACGATCTGTCGTTTGCCGGCGGAATTCATGGTCAGATAGCCTTCGGTGTCATAGGCGCGGGGCACCTCGGCCAAAAACTGTTCGCAGAGCGTCTCGTCATGAAAGATGTGCTCGTCGAACCAGTAGGAATTTGCATCGATAATCATTGGTTGGAACCGCCTTTCATCTTGTTGAAAACATTCTAGAAAAGCAGGTACCCGGACATCAATTCCAGCTTAAGCCCACTGTATTCCATTTTGGAATAGAACTTACCGCTCACATGCGAACCTCGCCCGCTCAACGAGACAAGCGCTAACAGCACGGGCTTAGACAGAAAACGGTCGGCCCGCATCCGTTGCGGGCCGACCGTTTCATTACAGTCTACCTTTGCCGTTACGCCTGGCGGTAGTGATCGAAGAAATCGGCGAGGTCTTCGAGGGACTCTTTGAGTACTTCCATGCGCGGCAGGTACACGATGCGGAAGTGATCGGGCTCGGCCCAGTTAAAGCCGCCGCCGCGCGTGATCAGAATCTTCTTCTCGTGCAGCAGGTCGAGGGCAAACTGCTCGTCATCGGTGATGTTGAACTTCTTAACATCCATCTTGGGGAAGATATAGAACGCCGCGCGCGGCTTGACCACCGAGATGCCATCGATCTTGTTGAGTGCCTCATACACAAAGTTGCGCTGCTCGTAAACACGACCGCCGGGACGGATGTAGTCGTTGACCGACTGATGGCCTCCAAGCGCCGTCTGGACGATCGACTGAGCCGGCACGTTGGAGCACAGGCGCATGTTGGAGAGCATGTTGATGCCCATGATGAAGTCGCTCATGCAGCGCTGGTTGCCCGAAAGCACCATCCAGCCAATACGATAGCCCGCAATCATGTGCGACTTGGAAAGGCCGCTAAAGGTGACGCAGGGCAGGTCGGGGGCGAGCGAGGCAATCGAGACGTGCTCGTAGCCGTCCATGCACAGACGGTCGTAGATCTCGTCGGCAAAGATCATGAGCTGGTGCCTGCGCGCAACCTCAACGATGCCCTCGAGCACCTCACGCGGGTAAACGGAGCCCGTGGGGTTGTTGGGGTTGATGATGACGAGGGCCTTGGTCGCGCTCGTGATCTTGGACTCCATATCCTGCAGATCGGGATACCAATCGGCCTGCTCGTCGCACAGGTAGTGCACAGGATGGCCGCCGGCAAGGGTCGCGCACGCCGTCCAGAGCGGGTAGTCGGGGCTGGGGATCAGGATCTCATCGCCGTTGTCGAGCAGCGCGTTCATCGAAAGCTGAATGAGCTCGGACACGCCGTTGCCCGTGTAAATGTGCTCCATCTGAACGTTGGGCAGGCCTTTGATCTGCGAGTACTGCATGATTGCCTTGCGCGCGGAGAACAGGCCACGCGAGTTGGAATAGCCTTCGCAGTCGGGCAGCTGCTGGCGCATGTCCTTGATGACCTCGTCGGGCGTGCGGAAACCGAAGGGCGCCGGGTTGCCGATATTGAGCTTGAGGATGCGCTCGCCCTCGTCCTCCATACGGGCAGCTTCGTCGACGACGGGGCCGCGCACGTCATACAGGACATTATCGAGCTTGGTGGATTTAGAAAAAGTACGCATGGTGGTGCTCCTTGGAATTTGAGCTGAGGGATGGGGTTCGGGCTTGGAATCGTTGCGGGGTGATGATGCCTCGCCTTGATCGGCGTCGCCGGCAAGCAGCCAGGTAACATCGACCTCCAAAATACGGGCGAGCAGCTCAGCCACGTCGCGCCGCGGGATCGTCTTGCCGCTCACATATTGGCTCATCTGACTCTTGCCGAGTTTTTTGCCGAGCATCTCCGATGCGCGGATTACATCCGACTGGCGAACGTCGCGATCGGACATGGTCTGTCGCAGGCGATCGCTAAACGTCTCTTGGGCCATTAGAACCTCCTTGCTGGCAAAGTTCAATTTATAGAACACAAATTGAACCTGAGTTCAATTTAGGCAGCAGTATAGCGCGGCGCATTATCCGAAAGTTCAATTTCATAAGAAAATGTACCGAACCCCGAGAATTGTCCCAAAGTAGACAACAGGTACGCGCTTTTAGAGATATTCAAGGAAACGAGCCACCGCAAACGAAACGTCAGCGGTGCGGTATATGGCGTTGATCTGCCGATGAGGATGTCCCTCGAGAGGGCGCACGGCGACGTCGAACTGGCAGCGGCGCAAGATGAGCGCCGGAAGAACGCTCACGCCCAGGCCGTCCTCGACCATGGCCATAATCGCATAGTCATCCCAGGTCGACAGTTTTGAGCGCACTGCCAGGCCCGCGCGGCGAAACAGCGGCGTAATCTCATCATCTGTGCCGCGTTCCAGCAGAATAAACTGCTCGTTGGCCAAATCGGCAAGAGAGACGACCTCCGCCGCGGCAAGCAAAGAGCCTGTTGGCACTACCGCCATTAACTCGTCTCGCACCAACGGCCGCGACGCCATGCCGGCGCCGCGTGGTTCGCGCGGAATAAAGCCCAAGTCGCAGCGGCCTTCCGCCACCCATTGCTCAATCTCGGAGTAATCACCCATCAGCAGCTCGTAATCGACGTCCGGGTGATCGGCGCGAAAGTGCGCAATCACCGGCGGCAGCACGTGGGTCGCCACGCTCGAAAACGTACCGATGCAGATTTTGCCGCGCATGAGCCCACGCATCTCATCCACCCGTCGCTGCAAGCGAGTGAATTCCTCACAGAGCGCCTCAACCGCCGGCATAACTTGCCGCCCGTCGGCAGAAAGCACTACGCCCTCGCGGCTTCTATCAAGCACTTTAAAGCCCCAGTCGGCCTCAAGATCGGCCACCATACGGCTCACGCCCGACTGCGAATAGCTCAGCCGCTCGGCGGCGCGCGTAAAACTGCCGGCGCGCACGGTCTCGAGCAGGACCTGCATCTTTTGAACATTCGTTTCCACGGCACCCCTCCACATATGCATAAGCTTTTTTCATGTTATCTATGAATTATATTCGCTTTTCTTCTATAGCCAGTTCACCCATAGTGAACATGCTCGGATATAGAGGGGATTTCAGCGCATGAACAACGGACTGTTTACGTACTTAGCAGCATTGCTATTGTTTGGCTCCAACGGCATCATCGCCGCTGCCATTGCGCTGCCGAGCTCCGATATCGTGCTACTGCGCACGTTTTTAGGCGCACTCTCGCTTGTCACCATCCTCGCCGTCACCCAACGCCATAAGCTGCAGGCGCCATCCCGCCCCCGCGAAGCCGCAGCCCTCCTCCTCTCGGGAGCCGCGCTGGGCGCCAGCTGGATTTTTCTGTTCCGCGCCTACCAGACGATTGGCGTCGGCGTATCCTCGCTGCTGTACTACTGCGGCCCCATCATCGTCATGGCGCTCTCCCCGCTCATCTTTGGCGAAAAGCTGACCGGCAGCAAAATCGCCGGCTTTATCGCCGTCGCCTGCGGTGCTTTTCTCATTGCGGCACAAGGTCTAGGCGGCAATATGCCCATTGCGGGTATCGCTTGCGGCATCGCCTCGGCCTTCTGCTATGCATTGATGGTCATCGCCAGCAAGGGTGCGCCGCACATCGAGGGCCTCGAGAACTCCGCGCTCCAGGTGAGCGCCGCCTTTTTGACCGCGCTGGTCCTTACGCTCCTCACGCAGGGCGCCCCCTCATTCCTGTCCGCCGGCGTCGCCGCCAGTATTGATTGGCGCGCCGTCGTCATGCTCGGCGTCGTCAACACCGGCATCGGCTGCCTGCTCTACTTTAGCGCCGTCGCCAAACTGCCCGTCCAGACCGTCGCCGTCGTCGGCTACCTCGAGCCGCTTTCGGCGGTCGTGTTCTCGGCCGTCCTTTTGGGCGAAGCCATAACACCGGTCCGTCTGATGGGCGCCGTGCTTATCATCGGCGGCGCGATCTTTTGCGAACTCGCCGGCAAACGCGCAAACGCCAAGGCTGGCATCGCCCAGGCAGCACGTGCTTAAAGCCCCTGCTTTGAAATGCTACCTGCATACATAAATAATCCTCAGCTGGGGATTATTGTCTAAAATAACCTGATGTGCCAAACTGCTCTTGTATGTATAAAGACGGCATAAAGGTTATCTGTCCTAGACGGATAACCGGATGTCCAAGGGAGTCCACGTGGCACATAACAAACTGGAGGCAAGCCCCCAAGATCAGCGTGGTCAAGGCGGGCATGGAGCCATTCCCCTCTCCGCTGGCATGCTGCTCGTTACGCTCGGCGTCGTCTACGGCGACATCGGCACGAGCCCCATGTACACCATGAAATCAATCGTCGCCAACAACGGCGGCATCGGTACCGTCAGCGAGGACATGATCTTAGGAGCGCTTTCGCTCGTCATCTGGACCATGACGCTCGTGACCACGGTCAAGTACGTGGTTATCGCCATGAAGGCCGATAACCACAACGAGGGCGGCATCTTCGCCCTGTTTAGCTTGGTGCGCAAAGTGGCGCCGTGGCTGATCCTTCCCGCCATGATCGGCGGCGCGGCGCTGCTCGCCGACGGCATCCTCACCCCCGCCGTCACGGTTACCACGGCCATCGAGGGCTTGCGCACTATCGAGTGGGGCCATGCGCTTTTGGGTGACGGCCAGACCAACGTCATCATCATCACCATCATCATTATCTGCGGCCTGTTTGCCATGCAGCGCGCCGGCACCTCGTCGATCGGCAAGCTGTTCGGCCCGCTCATGACGCTGTGGTTCCTGTTCTTGGCTGGCGCCGGCCTGTTCAACATGCTCGGCAACCTGTCCATCCTACGCGCGCTCAACCCCATCCGCGGCATCATGTTCCTGTTCTCGCCCATCAACCACTCGGGCATCATGGTGCTCGGCTTCGTCTTCCTGTCGACGACCGGCGCCGAGGCGCTCTATTCGGACATGGGTCACGTGGGCAAGGCTAACATTTACGCATCCTGGCCGTTCGTAAAGGCAGCCCTCATCCTTAACTATCTGGGTCAGGGCGCTTGGCTGCTCGCCAACAATTCCAATCCCCAGATGCTCGCGATGGATATCGTCAACCCGTTCTATATGATGCTCCCCGAGCCCCTGCGCCCCTTTGCCATCGTGCTTTCGGCCGTGGCGGCCATCATCGCCTCGCAGGCGCTCATCACCGGCTCGTTCTCGTTGGTTTCGGAGGCAACGCGCCTCAACCTTATGCCGCATCTGCGCATCCACTACCCCAGCGACACCAAGGGCCAACTCTATATTCCGCTCGTCAACAACATCATGTGGGTCGGCTGTATCTTCATCGTGCTGCTGTTCCAAAACTCCGAGCGCATGGAGAGCGCCTACGGCCTCGCCATTACCGTGACCATGCTCATGACCACGACGCTTTTGACGAGCTACATCGCCGGCATCCTCAAGCACAAGCTGGGCGCCTGCGTCTTCGCCCTGCTCTTTGGTGCCATTGAGCTGTGCTTCTTCGCTTCGTGCCTCACCATGTTCTTTGACGGCGGCTACGTCATGATCTTCCTGGCCGCGCTGCTGTTTGGCCTTATGTACGTGTGGCGCCGCGGCACCGCCATCGAGCGCACGCAGACGATCCTGCTGCCCGTCTCCAAGTACATTGACCAGCTCGGCCGCCTGCGCAACGACGAGACCTACCCCGTGCTCGCCGACAATCTGGTGTTCCTTACCAACAGTCCCGACCCGCTCACGCTCGACCGCGACGTGCTCTACTCCATCTTGGACAAGCACCCCAAGCGTGCCAAGGCATATTGGTTCATCAACGTACACGTTACCGACGAGCCCTATACGCACGAGTATTCCGTTGAGACCTTTGGCACAGACTTCCTGTTCCGCGTGCGCTTGGACCTGGGTTTTAAGGTCAACCAGCGCATCAACGCCTACCTACGCCAGATCGTTGGCGACTTGATGGCATCGGGTGAGTTGCCACCGCAGCATCACACCTACTCCATCTACGAGACGCGCGGCAACGTGGGCGACTTCCGTTTTTGCATGCTGCGCAAGATGCTCGCCCCCGAAACGGACATCAACCGCAATGACCATCGCGTCATGGCCATCAAGTACGCCGTCCGCCGCGCCTGCGGAAGCCCGGCACGCTGGTACGGTCTTGAGAACTCGGCCATCATCATCGAGTACGTGCCCCTCTTTGCCCGCATGCGCCCGGCAGTCAAACTCGTACGCACCCAAGTGCCACTCGAAGTTCAGATCGAGGAAGCCGAGGAAATGGAAGTCGATATCTTCTCGGACGACTTGGTCAACGGCAACGAGGCCGGCAAGAGCATGAACGTCGATCCCACCGAGCTGCTCGAGAGCGTCGCCGATACGCCCGAACAGCAACAGCTCGACGGCCTCGAGAGCGAACAACTTAACGACGCCAACTTCTAGCGACGTCACAAATCAACGACAGCGACCCTGCACCTCACGGGAGATGCAGGGCCGCTTTGCATTGCAGTAAAGCTATCGGCTACGAACGGCGTGGCTCGGGAACCACGAGCCTATCGGGGCTCGCGCCCTCGGCATCCATCAGGCTCACGTAGCGAATCGACGGATCCTCATACGTTGAGTAATAGTAATTGCCCGTTCGCGCGCTAAAGCATCCGGTGTAGATAGTCTTCTCGAACTTGCCATCGCCCATCCTGGACGCCCCCTCGATCATCACCACGCCCTCGAGCGAGCGGAACATACGGACGACGTTTTCGGCCTCGCTCTCCTTTTGCGGGTAATTGGCATTGAGGTACGCCGCCTTTACAAAACGGCTCGGCGAATAGCAGTCACCCGGGATACCGCGCATGCCGGCGCCCGCGCCATAGGGCTTGAGCTCGGCGCCACGCCATGTCGCCGTCTGAGGAAAATCGCTTGTGGCGGTGATATAGGTGCGCAGGTTTTCCATGTGCCACGGGAAGGTCGGCTGGTTGGCAAGGGTGTCGACCGGATCGTCGTATACATGCAGGCCGTCAGCCATCATCTCGACCACGATGCTACGTTGGCTGTCGCCGATAATCCAATGGAGCAGCGACACGCCCAGCCCCTCTCCGGCAGATTTGGCGACAATCACCGTGTCGTGCAGCGCAGCCTCGACCTCATCGACCGTCGAGAACGTCACTGCCACCCACAGGGGAAACTCATAGGCCGCGATATTGGTCTTGCCGTCGACAGGGTCCTCGGCATACTCGGCATAACCCGGGAAATTGAGACCCGCCACGGCGAGGCCCGCATCGTTGCCGCAGTCGAAGAACATGGGATAGTTCTTGTAATCGATGCACATACCGATCACCGCGTGTGCCGCTGTCGCGTCGTCGATAAACGAATACGGAATGTGAAACCCGCGAGGCATCACGCGAACCTGTTGGCCATAGTCAAAGCTCCAGTCGAGGTTGCGGCCTAGATACATGTGGCCAGAATTATCGGTAAATCGAATGCTCGTACACATGGCGCCTCCTAGCTTTACGTTCTTGCTAAGGTTATTGTCTCCAAACAAAAAGGGGCTAAACACAAAAGCCCGGACATGACAACAATGTCACGCCCGGGCTATTCAAGCAGGATAAACTCAACCAAGTTAACCCCGCAGGTCGTCTAAGGGGTCAAAGTGCCGCAGATTGCCACGAAAGAGGAGCGAAGCGTACTTAAGGTACGCGAGCGACGATTGAGCGGCAAGGTGCGGTGCTTTGGTCCCCTTAGACCAACTTTCCAAGACAGTGATCGATCATATGCTGGATCATCTGTGCCTCAAAGCCCGCGTAGTCGCGGCGGCACTCCTTCATCTTGCCGTCGACGATCTGGTCAAAGGCAACCTTGCACTTGATGTAGCGCGTGGACTTGGTGACCTCCTCGTGCGTCAGGCAGCTCTCCTCCATCTTGCTGGCACCCAGGCCAAACACCAGACGGGGGTTGTAGAGCACATGGGGCTCGCCGGCGTCGTCCAGATAGACGCAGACCTTCTTGGTGACGCCGATCTGGTTGGCGGCAAGGCAGCCGGCATCGTCGAGCGACTTGATGGTATCGATCAGGTCCTGTGCCACCGACTCGTCCTCGACGGTCGCGACCTCGCAACGCTGGGACAGAATAGCCTCGTCGTGGCAGAGCTCTTTAATCATACGTTCCTCCATAGGGGTCGTTGTAACTGCTTAAGTATACGGTACCCACACATTTTCATGCGAAAAATACCGTCCGTCTGCTACAAAGCGCCGAACATCAACATGCGAGGAACAACAGCGTCGTAAAGGGGCTATAGTGGGTGAGTTCGTGTCAATCGGCCTAAACTCGGGGCCGAGCAAGGAAAGGGTATGCATGGACGAACTATTTCACGTCAGCGAGCGCAAGTCCACAATCGGGACCGAACTCCGCGCTGGACTGACAACATTCCTGGCGATGGCCTACATCATCGCCGTCAACCCCGCGGTGCTCTCGGGCGCTGGCATCGATGCGGGAGCGCTCGCCTGCGCCACCTGCCTGGGCGCCGGCATCATGACCATCTGCATGGGCATCTTCGCCAACCGCCCGCTCGCCTGCGCGTCGGGCTTAGGCGTCAACGCGATGATCGCTGGAATCACCACCACCGTCTGCGGCGGTGACTGGCACGTGGCCATGAGCGTCATCTTCCTCGAGGGTATCGTCATCTTGCTGCTCGTGCTTTGTGGCCTGCGCGAGGCCATCATGGACGCCATCCCGGTTGTCCTGCGTCACGCCATCTCGGTGGGTCTGGGCCTGTTCATCGCCATGATTGGCCTGTGCGATGCCGGCATTATCACCGCTGGCGCCGGTACACTCGTCGGTCTGGGCGACATCACCTCCCCCATCTTCATCGTCGGCATCATCTCCATCCTGGTGACAGTCGCCCTCGCCTGCCGCAACGTCCCCGGCTCGCTGCTCATCGGCATCGTCGTCGCCGTCATCGCCGGTATCCCCCTAGGTGTGACCCATGCTCCGACCGGTATCATCGCCCCGCTCGACTTCTCGAGCATCGGTGGCCCCATCGCCGACGCCGGCGGCGTGCCCGCCATCGTCAAGGTCCTTACCGACCCCACGCTCCTCGTCATCTCGTTCTCGCTGCTCATGAGTGACTTCTTCGACACCATGGGCACCGCGATGGCCGTGGCCAAGCAGGGCGAGTTCCTCACCGACGACGGCAACGTCGAGAATATCAAGGAGATCCTGATCGTCGACTCCGCCGCCGCTGCTGTGGGCGGTTTCATGGGCGTCTCCTCCATCACCACCTTCGTCGAGTCCACTTCCGGCGCCGCCGACGGTGGCCGCACGGGCCTCACCTCCGTCACCACCGGCGTGCTGTTCATTCTCGCCGCGTTCTTCTCCCCCATCGTCACCATCGTTTCCAGCGCCGCCACCTGCGGTGCTCTGGTCTACGTCGGCTACCTCATGATGAGCGAAGCCTCCGAGATCGACTGGTCCGACGTGTCGCAGGGTTTCCCGGCGTTCATGATCGTCGCCGGCGTGCCCTTCACCTACTCCATCTCTGCCGGCATTGGCCTGGGCTTTATCGCCTACGTGATCGTCGCGCTCTTTAAGGGCGAGGCCTCCAAGATCAAGCCGCTCATGTGGATCGCAGCCCTTGCCTTCCTCGTCTACTTCTTCGTGGCGTAACGGCATAGTCTGCTAAAGCAGAACATCAAGGCGCGGAGTCGCATCGAGCGGCTCCGCACCTTTCTTTTAGCGTCTGCCCCCGCGCCAGCGTGCGACAATTGAGGCTGTCAATATCACAACACCGAGAGAAGCCTGCCTTGGAAGCGCATCATAAGCAGATAACCGTTTACTCAGAGTGTGCGGAAGGCGCGCCCGTCATCTACCTCCCCGTGGTTATGGGCGACGGTAGTGAAGTCTACGAGCGCTGCCGAGAGCTCGACTGCCCGCCATTCACCCTTGTCGCCATTGGAGGGCTCGATTGGAATCGCGAGCTGAGCCCCTGGGAATGCGACGGAACTATACGAGATGCCGAGCCCTTTGGCGGACAGGCGTCTGAGTTTCTCGATGAACTGCTGAATCAGATAATCCCAGAGGCCGAATCATCACTTCCCTGCCCGCCCACCTGGCGCGGCATTGCCGGCTACTCGTTGGCGGGTCTTTTTGCACTGTGGGCACTTTGGCAAACAGATGTCTTTGAGCGCGTGGCGAGTGCATCGGGGTCGCTGTGGTTCCCCGGCTTTATCGACTACGCGCGCGAGCGCACGATGACAGCTACGCCCGACGCCGCCTATCTGTCGCTCGGTAAAAAGGAAACCAAGACGCCCAACCGCATGATGCGGCACGTACTCGACGATACGCACGCGATGGAAGAGCTGTTTATCGAGCGCGACATCCCAACAACGCTGAAGCTCAACCCCGGCAATCATTTTGCCCAAACTGACCTGCGCATGGCGCGCGGCATCCACTGGATACTGACGCATTAAAAATGGCGTCCACGCGTACACACGCATGGACGCCATTTTTAATTTGGCTGAACGCAGCTACTATTCGACAGTCTCCTCGAGTTCAGATACGGTGGGCGCCGAGGACTGGGACATGGAAGTCCTTTCATGATGGAAGGGCGATCAGGCATATCGGATAACCTGCCCGAACGATACGATCCGAACCATTGTACGCGATACGCAATGCCTCGCACGCGCCGCCACCTGCAAACGCTAGCGTTACTTCCAAACGCGCTCGGCAATGCGCTTGACCAGCGCGATCTTTGCCCACTGTTCGTCCTCGGTCAGCTTGTTGCCAATCTCGCAGCTGGCAAAGCCGCACTGGGGCGACAGGTACAGGTTCTCGAGCGGCACATACTTTGCGGCCTCGTGGATACGTTCGACGATAACGTCCTCGTCCTCAAGCTCAGCCGCCTTGGTGGTCACCAGACCCAGCACGACCTTCTTGCCGGGAGCAACGTACTTGAGCGGCTCAAAGCCACCGGCGCGTGGCGTATCGAACTCAAGGTAGAACGCGTCAACGTTCTCATGTGCGAACAGGTACGGCGCAATGGGATCGTAACCACCCTCGAAGGCATACGTGGAGTGATAGTTGCCGCGGCACACGTGCGTGTTGATAACCAGATCGTCGGGCTTGCCCGCGATGGCGGCATTGTTGAGCGCCACGCCCAGCTCGCTCACCTTTTGCAGGTCAACCGGGCTCATGCCGGTCTTGGACACAAAGTCGGTATCGCAATAGATGCCCCAGGTGCAGTCATCAAATTGGATGTTGCGGCAGCCTGCTGCGTACAGGTCGGCGATCACCGTGCGATAAGCGGCCGCAATGGCGTCGGCAAGTTCCTCATCGGTCTTATAGACAGAGCGCAGGCTCTCCTGCCGGCCGTCGCAGCGATCGAGCGTGACCTCAGAGAACGTCTGGATCGGCGCCGGGATGGTCTGGCGCGCGACCTGGCCCTCCCCCTCGAGCGACTTGACAAATTTGAAGTGCTCGACGAACGGATGGTTCTCGCCGCTAATGGGACCGGTTACCACGGCGGTGTCGGCGGTAGTCTCCTCATCGTGAAACATGTAGCCCGTGCGCGAGGCGCGGCGCTCAATGCCGTTGAGTCCCCACATAAAATCGAGGTGCCAGTAGCTGCGGCGAAACTCGCCATCGGTAATCACCTGCAGGCCAGCGGACTTTTGCTTGTCCACCAGGTCGCGAATGGCCTCATCCTCGACGGCCTTAAGGCCGGCGGCGTCGAGTGTGCCCGCAGCATAGGCGGCACGGGCGTCCTTTACGGCCTGTGGACGAAGAAAGCTGCCGACGATATCGGCGCGAAACGGCGCGTTCAGCGTGGTTAAAGCACTCATAGATATCTCCCTTTGCATTGGTTGCTTTACTGGGACAAAGTATGAGCGCTCATATAGCCATCGTAAAATATACGTTTATAACAGTTTGATATAGATGCTTCCTATATCAGTTGGGACTGCCATGAAGAGATTTGACCTGTACAGGACGCAGCAGTCTAGATATGCTGACGGATCGCGTCGATATAAGCTTGGCCGTAGCGCGTGAGCGTCGTATTTTTGCGCGTGATGATGCCGATCTCCATGTACTCATCCACATCGAGCGGAATCGAGATAATGCCGGGGCCGTTGAGTTCGTGGCTAATCACGCCCGAACACACCGTGTAGCCGTTAAGACCCATAGCCAGGTTGAACAGCGTCGCACGGTCGCGCACGCGGATGTTCTTGCGGCGCTCAAACGTCGAGGTCAGTTCCTCGGAATAGTAAAACGAGTTGTAGCTGCCCTGCTCATAGGACAAAAATGGGTAGTCCTCGAGGTCTTCGAGCGTCACGCTGGAGCGGCCCGCCAGCGGATGGTCTGCACACACAAAAACGTGCGGTGTGGCGCAGAAGAGCCCTTCGAACACGAGCTCGTTGGCCGCCAGCATGCGCTCGATGACCTCGCGATTGTGCTCGGACAGGTACAGGATGCCGAGTTCGCTTTTCATATGCGCGACGTCCTCGATAATCTCGTGAGTCTGCTCCTCGCGCAGGGTAAAGTCGTAGCGCGCGGCATCGAACTCACGGATCACATCGACAAACGCGTTGACGGCAAAGGAATAATGCTGACAGCTCACACTAAAATGCGGCACCTGCTCGGATGCGCCCTTGTACTTACCTTCGAGCAGATCGGCCTGGTCAAGCACCTGTCGCGCGTAGCCCAAGAAGGTCTCGCCTTCCTCGGATACAACGACACCCTTGTTAGTGCGCTCAAAGATGCGCACACCCATCTCGTTTTCGAGATCGCGGATCGACGCGGTAATCGAAGGCTGCGACACAAAGAGTCGGCGCGAGGCCTCGGTGATGCTGCCGCATTCGGCAACTTTGACGACATATCTGAGCTGCTGGAGCTTCATGGCTGTCTCCTTAGCTGTTCGCGAGATTCGCGTCGGCCGCACCCTCCTGGCGCATAAACGGCGGCATCTCCCCCGTCGCGGCGCAGGCGGCAATCTGATGCAGAGCCCCGGCGACCGCATCGTCTGCCGCAGCGCCGATATGCCAGCGCGCGGCAGCCGTGACGGCCTCGTTGGCATTGGCGACCGCAACGGAGTTGAGAACGGCGCCGATCATGGGCAGGTCGTTATCGGAATCGCCAAATACGGCCACCTCGTCGGGCGTCAGGCTCAAGGCGCGCGCCAGCTCCAGCGCAGCGCAGCCCTTGTCCCAACCATCCGGAAGGATGTCGAACAGGCGCACTCGGTTGTTGGGAAACACAAGCGAGAGTTCCGGCACCTCAACGGCAACGCGCTCGCGTAGCTCCGCGAGCTCCTCACGCGAACGGGCACTCCAGATATTCGCCTTAAACACCGGCGCGCCATCGACGACGGGACGACACGGGGCCTCTTCGCCTTTGAGCCACGCATTGCCGCCCGACTCCATAGCGCGACGCACACGCTCGGGATTGCTCGTCACGCAATAGGCATCGTTGCCCCAAAAGTCATCGCCCAGGCTGTAGACTTTTAGAAATGTATCGTCGGTCTCTTGCTCCAGATAGTCAGCCAAACGCATCAGAGCATCGTTGTCGATTGCGCGCGAAGCGACTACTTCGCCGTCGACAAACATCACCTGGCCGTTACAGAACGCACCGGTCGAAAAACACTCGGAACGGTTTTTGAACATCCAGCCCATCGCGGACGGCTGACGACCCGAAACCGGCCCAAAGTGCAGACCCGCCGCCTGCATGGCATGAATACCCTCAATGGCGTAGTCGCTGGCGCCGTCATGCCCGGCTGGAATCAGCGTATCGTCCATATCGGTCAGCACAAGTTTAATCATAAGGCCCCCATTCGTATCGGTCCTACCTATTGTAACGACCCGCCAAAATAAACCTGTCCCTTTTTGGCAGGTGCGCTAGTATAGGGAACAACAGATTCGATGCGGGAGTGCCGGCGGTGCAAACCACAAGGCTGAGAGGGCAATGGGCCCAATCCTTTGAACCTGTCAGTTAATGCTGGCGTAGGGAGCATGCCGCCTTTGCCGGGGCGCTGTCTATGCACAGCGCCCCTTTTCTATGC
>CABUJH010000033.1 GCA_902491895.1 uncultured Collinsella sp.
ACGAGCTCCTGTGCGAATTGAAGGGAGCGCTCCCGCAAACTGCCTATTGACAACTAATAGGAGCGTCGGTTTTGTAAGTGCGCAATTTGCCGTGGTCGGAGATATGCGGTTCATCGTAGTAAACCGGCATAGTTTTGAAATGGCATCAAATTGGCGGCAGCCAGCGGCTAGCCTCGCAGATAGGCGATGGCGATTTGGGTGCGGTTGCGTAGCCCCATTTTGGCTAGGATTGAGCTGATGTGGTTGCGCACGGTGCCTTCGCCCATATAGGCGGTGGCAGCGATCTCCTTGTTGTCGAGGCCGCGGGCGATGAGCTCGGCGACTTCGAACTCGCGGTCGGTCAGGCCGGCAAAGGCGGCGGGCCGGCGGGTCGCGCCGGCCTCGACGTCCGCCCCATCAAAGTTGATATCTTCGATCGCCTTGCCCTCGAGCACGCGTTTGCCGTCCATGACCTGCGCCAACGCCGGCGGAATGGCAGCGACATCGGTCTTGATCAGGTAGCCGCGGGCGCCCAGCTTGAGCGCCGACACAATGTACTCGTCATCCGAGAACGTCGTCAGAAACACCACGCGCGCCGCAGGGTCGTGCTCAAGGATCTCGCGCGCGGCCGAAAGGCCGTCGCGTCCCGGCATCTGGATGTCGAGCAGCGCGATATCGGGTGCGTGCTCGGCGTAGAGCGCCACCGCATCGTTGCCGTTGGCACCGGTGCCCACCACTTCGATCTGCGGCTGGGCGCCCAAGATAATCTTGAGCGAATCGACCACCAAGCGGTCGTCGTCGACAACGATGAGCCTCATCGGCCCTCATCTCCTTGCTGTTTGGGAACGGTGGCAAACACACGCCAGCCGCCGGCGCCGGCACGCGGGCCGGCGGTGAAGGTGCCGCCAAGCGCCTCGATGCGCTCGCGCATGGAGGCGAGCCCCATGCCCTCCGCGGTGCCGCGGCCGCTTGCTTGGACCCCGCCCGCGCCATCGTCGGTAACGATGATCTGGTAAAACGACGGATGCTCCATGCACCGTACGGTGACGGTCTGGGCGCAAGCGTGGCGTATGGTATTGGAGAGCGCTTCGCGCAGGACCGCTGCAAAGCAGTTGGCGACGTTTGCGGGCGCATGTTCGGCCATAACTTCAAGCTCAATCTGCGGGCCGCCGTCCGAGCGTGTGCCTTCGACAATGCGTTCGAGCTGCACGGAAAGGTCGACGGCGTTGTCGTTGAGCGCGTGGACGCTGGCGCGCACAAGCTGGAGCGCCTCGTCAACCGTGCGTTTAACGTCGGCGAAATCGGCGGCGACGCCAGGCTCGTCGGCGTGGACCACGCGTAGGGCTTCGGCCTGCAGTGAGGCGCGCGTGAGCTGGTGCCCGACGTTATCGTGGATCTCGCGCGCGATGCGGGCGCGTTCGGCGAGCGTCGCGAGCTCGACTTCGTAGTCCTGGCGATCGGCAAGATCGCGGTTGCGCGCCTCGAGCGCGAGGGCTCGTTCCTGCAGCTCGTCGCGGGTGCGGCGCATGCGCCGCTGCTCGCGCTCCAACTGGGCGGTGCGTAGCGATAGCAAGGTGGCGGCAACCGAAAGGATGGCGGTTAACAGCAGCGTTCGGGTGGTGAGCACGCCACCACGAAGGTCCGCGACAAGCGCGCAGACAAACACGGCGCCAATCGCCAGCGCGGGCCAGATTCGTTCACGGCGAACGCGTCGCGCGATGTCATAGAGAGCGAGAGGCGCAAACGGCACAAACGGCGGCACGAAGACAGCCGCGATGATGCAGGCGTAGCTCGCGGCCTCGCTCACACGGCGGGCGCGGTTTCCCTGTACGACCTCGGCCAGCGAGGTGGCAATAACGCCAAGGCAAAACGCCGCGACCAGGCGAGCGTCCACAGCAAGACCCATGGCGGCCGCAATACAGCACGCCAGCACGATCGATTTGTCGAAAAGCCTGTTCATACGGGTATTGTACGCGAAGCCGCGCGTGGTGGAGGGACCGCCTGCGCAACCGTGACATTCCTCCCACGCGGCAAAGCGGGGACGTCGGCAGGCCGCACGGCCAAGCTCCGCACTCGTGACAAAGCTCACTGGTGCGCGCCGCTCGCTCCTGCGATGATGCAATCGTACCGGGCCGCAATCAACAGAAGGGCCGCCTCATGACAGACATCGTCCACGTCGAAAACCTCGTCAAGCGCTACGACGACCTTATCGCGCTCGACCACTTTAGCCTGAGCATCGCCCCCGGCGAGATCTTTGGCCTGCTGGGCCCCAACGGCTCGGGCAAGACCACGTCCATCAACTGCATTCTGCAGCTGCTCGCCTACGACAAAGGCACCATCGAGCTGTTCGGCGAGCCCATGACGCCCGCCCGCTACGACCTCAAGCGCCGCATCGGTGTGGTGCCGCAGCAGGTGGCGGTGTTTGACGAGCTTACGGTGCGCGAGAACATCGACTATTTCTGCAGCCTTTACGTCAACGACCGCAAGCGCCGCCGCGCGCTGGTGGACGAGGCGATCGACTTTGTGGGCTTGGGCGACTTTACCAAGTTTCGCCCCGGCAAGCTCTCGGGCGGCCTGGCGCGTCGCCTCAACATCGCCTGCGGTATCGCGCACAAGCCCGAGCTCATCTTCTTTGACGAGCCCACGGTGGCGGTCGACCCGCAGAGCCGCAACGCCATCCTGGAGGGCATCTGCCGCTTGCGCGACGAGGGCGCCACGGTGGTGTATACCAGCCATTACATGGAGGAAGTCGAGCAGATTTGCAGCCGCATCATGATCATGGACGGCGGACGTGTGCTGGCGCAGGGCACCAATGACGAGCTCAAACGCATGATTCAAATGGGCGAGCGCGTGACTGTCGAGGTCGGCGCCGTCGAGACCGCCACGGTCGAGCGGCTGCGCGCCCTCGAGCACGTGCTTTCGGTTGAGCTGTCCGGCGGCGAGCTCGTCTGCACCTGCGAAGCGAGCCCGCACAATTTGGTCGACATCCTCGACACGCTGCGCGCCGCCGATGTGGCGCTCGGCCGCGTGTGGAGCGAGCCGCCGACCCTCAACGACGTGTTCCTCGAGATCACCGGCCGCGAGCTGCGCGACTAGGGGGCAGTCATGTTCAACACCATCATCACTACGGTCAAGACGCTGCTGCGCCGGCCGAGCACGTGGGTCTGGGGCGCTCTCTTTCCCATCGCACTTTCCACGATGTTCATGTTTATGTTTGCGAATCTGAGCTCTGACGGCACGGTCGACCCGGTACCGGTTGCCGTCATAGCGGACGAGGCCTGGGACGCCTCGACCTTTAAGGACGTGGCGACGTCGCTTGCCAAGGAGAGCGACAATCAGCTGCTCGAGATCCACGAGTGCGACGACGCAGCCGATGCGAACCGTGTGCTTAAGGCCGGCGAGGTCGCGGGCATCTATACGGTCGACGACGCGGGCGCACCCAAGCTCACGTTGCTGTCGAGCTACGACAGCTCGCGTGCCTCAACGGTGCTCACCGACCGCAGCATTCTGGAGACGGTGGCAAGCTCGTATACACAAAATGCCGAGCTCATGTCTCAGATTGCCCAGGACAACCCGGCGGCGCTCGCCGACCCGGAGGCGGTTGCGCGCGCCCTGTCGCTCGAGGGCGGCACCCGCCGCGTAAGCCTGACACGCACCACGCCCGATGGCACGGTCATCTACTATTACGCGCTCTTTGGCCTGGTCGCGATGATGTCTGCGGAGTTTGCCGCCTTGAGCGTCGTCGATCTGCAGCCCAATCTGTCGGGCCTTGGCGCGCGCCGCTGCGCGGGCGGTCTTTCCAAAACGGCGTCGCTGGCCGGTATCTTTGTGGGCTCGTGGCTGGTCTCCTTTGCCTCGATGGCGATCGCGATCGGCTACGTGCGCCTGGTTGTGGGCGTCGACTTTGGCGGGCGCGAGGGGCTGTGTCTGGTGGGCGGTGCCGCTTCCGCGCTTGCCGCCACGGGCTTGGGACTCTTTGTGGGCACGCTTCCCGTTAAGGGCGGCAAGGCATCCAAGTCGGGCATCCTCACAGGCTTTGCCACCACGTGCGCTTTGTTCGCTGGGCTCTACGGCGAACCGGCGATGGCGCTTGCCGATGACGTCGCCCGCGCCTGTCCGGCCGAGTGCTGGCTCAACCCCGTCAAGCTCATCTGCGACATGTTCAACCGCCTGTATTTCTTTGAGGACCTGGATCCTTTTGCCGTTCGCGCCGGCGCACTGGTCCTCATGGCACTGCTGTTCGTTGCCGCCGCCACGCTGATCTTTGGAAGGAGCCGCTATGAGCACCTTTAAGACCGCGCTTCGCATGGCGCTCGCTCACCCGTTCTACCTGCTCATCTACACGGTGTTCATTTCGCTGATGGGCGTATTCATCGCGGCATCGGTGAGCTGGAACTCGTCGCAGCTCACCGAGTACAAGCCCTACGACGCCAACGTGATCGTGGTCGACCGCGATGGCAGTGATCTTTCACGTGCGCTCACCAAGCACCTAGGTTCGCGGTTTGACCTGGTCACGGGCGTCGGCGATGACACGTACGACCTTGCGGACGCGCTCTCCAAGAGCAACAGCGCCAAGGGCAGCGCCGACTGCGTGTTCTTTATCCCGGAGGGGTTCGAGGACGACCTGGTCGCGGCTGCCCGCGCGGGGGAGTCCCTGCCCAAGCTCGATGTGACCTACGGTGCCGGCACCATGGCGGCGGCGCTTTCGTCTGCCGAGGCCTCGCGCTGGATCTCGCTCGCGGGCGCTGCGGCGGCGCTTGAGCCCACTGCCTCCAACGGCGACGTTGCCAAGGCCGCCGAACATGCCGCTGCAAAGCGCGCGGAGGTCCAGATCGAGCGGGTCAAGGTCGACTCGGCTGCTGCCGCCACGCTCGAGTCGTACTTCAACTTTGGCGCGTACGCGATTATCTCGTCGGTCATCGTATCGGTGGGGTTGGTGTTCTCGGGCATGAACGAGCCCGAGCGCGTGCGTCGTATGGATGCCGGCCCAATCTCCGAGCGCCAACGTTCGCTTGCCGTGTTTGCCGCCGCCGCCGTGCTCACCGTCTGCATCTGGTTTGTGTCGAGCATGATGGGCGTCGTGGGCTTTGCCGGCGCGGTCGCCGAGGTCGGCGTGGGCCGTGTGTGCCTGGCACTGGCGGCGACGTTTGCCCTGGCGTGCACGCCGCTGGCCGTTGGCTTTGCCCTTTCGAGCCTGGGTGCGCGCGAGGAGCTGCTCAATGGCGTGGGCAACCTGCTCGGCATGCTCATGACGTTTTTGGGCGGCGCTTGGATGCCGCTGTCGCTGATGGGCCCGGCCGTGCAGACCGTGGCGCACTTTGTGCCGACATATTGGGTGAACGATGCGATCGGCAAGGCGCTCGCGTCGGACCTGACGTCTGCCATGTTGGGCGACATCGCCTGCGACCTGGGCGTCACCGTGCTCTTTGCCGTGGCCATCGCCGCCGCAGGCCTGGCCCTCTCACGCACCAAATCCCGCGCCTAGTCACCTAGTCATCGTACTCATTGGGGACAGACTTAAACGACTAGTCATTGGGGACAGTCTTTGCAGAACCGCCGGCTTGCCGGTCGGGTTGCCAAGGACTGTCCCCAACTGCCGGCAGAAAAGGAGCGTCCCCAGCTGCCGGGTGGCGAAAGAGTGTCCCCAGCGGCTAGTCGTTTAAGTCTGTCCCCAATGACTAGTCTGAAATAAAATCCAGGTCTCGCCCCAAAATAGTTCGCCAAGGTTTACTATTACGTTCATAAAGTAGTACGAGGCTAACAATGGGGGATACCATGGCAACGCAGGAAGCCTACGTCCAGGTTAAGGATCTCAAAAAGCACTACGGCGACGGTGATGCGCGCCTGACGGTACTCGATGGCATCGACACGTCCATCAACCGAGGCGAGATCTGCGTCATGCTGGGGCCCTCGGGCTCGGGCAAGTCGACGTTTCTTAACCTGATCGGCGGCCTGGAGGGTGCCGACGCTGGCTCTATTTTGGTGGACGGCTGCGACCTCACGGTGCTCAAACCTACCGACCTGGGCGAGTATCGCCGCCGTGAGCTGGGATTTGTCTTCCAGTTCTACAACCTGGTGCCCGATCTCACCATCAAGGAGAACATCGAGGTCACGGCGCACCTGTCCAAAAACCCGCTCAATGTCGACGACCTGCTGCGTTCGCTGGGCCTTTACGAGCACCGCAACAAGTTCCCGCGCCAGGTCTCGGGCGGCCAGCAGCAGCGTTGTGCCATCGGCCGCGCACTCGTCAAAAACCCGGGCCTGCTGCTGTGCGACGAGCCCACGGGCGCGCTTGACTATAAGACGTCCAAGGAAATCTTGCAGCTCATGGAGGATGTCAACCGCACCTACGGCTGCACCATCATCATTGTCACCCACAATGCCGCCATCGCGCGCATGGCCAATCGCGTGCTGCGCCTGCGCGACGGGCGCATCGTCGAGGATGAGCTCAACGAGTCGCCCGTCTCGGCCGCCGAGCTCGATTGGTAGGCGGCGCCATGACACCTCTCGCAAAACGTCTCCCACGCGAGCTGCGCCGCAATACCGGCAAGTACCTGGGCATCTTTTTGCTTATGTGCGGAAGTATCGCTCTCACCTCGGGCTTTTTGCTCGCGGCGCATTCCATCGGCTGCCTCATCGATGACATGCGCGATGCGTACACGATTGAGGACGGCCGCGTGACCACCTCCTTCGAGGCGACCGAGGAGCAACTCAAGGCAGCCGAGGACGCGGCCGACGACGTCGGCGGCGTCACGCTCTACAAGAATTTCTCCATCGACGCCATCATCAAAAAGACCGCCGGCGACGACGGCACCAAGCGCACGCTGCGCACCTATGCGCACCGCACCAAGGTCGATATCGCGTCCTACTGTGAGGGCAAGGAGCCCAAGACGGACGATGAGGTAGCCATCGACCGTGTCTTCGCCACCAACAACGACCTCGCCGTGGGCGATAAGGTTGAGCTTGAGGGCCGCACCTACATCATCTGCGGCATCATGACCCAGCCCGACAGTCAGGCGCTGTTTCTCAACAATTCGGACTTTACGGTGAACACCATCACCTATGGCGTGGCCGAGATCAGCGACGCCGGCTTTGCCGCGCTCGAGGACGCTGGCGGCGCGCCCGCCTACACCTATTCCTTTACCTTTACCGATCGCGATCTCTCCACTGCAGATCGCATCGATGCGGAGCAGGATATGGTCGAGGCGCTGACCGACGCCGATGCGCGCGTGGACGATCTGATCGATGCCGATTCCAACCAGGGCATTGGCTATGCGCGCGACGACGTAGACGGCGACTCCATGATGTGGATGACGCTGCTCGACATCATCATCGTGATCATGGCGTTCGTCTTTGTGGTCCTTACCGACGCCACCATCGAGGAGGAGAGCGCCATCATCGGCACGCTGCTCGCCAGCGGCTATCGTCGACGCGAGATCGTCCTGCACTACCTTGCGCTTCCCGCTACCGTGGGCGTGATCGCGGCGCTTTTGGGCACCGCGCTCGGCGTTGTGTTCTTTACCGAGCCCATGCGCAGCCTCTATTACGGTTCGTACAGCCTGCCTCCCTTCCAGGTGTACTGGAGCTGGGGGATCTTTGTGAAGTGCGCCGTGGTTCCCGCCGCTGCGCTCATCCTCATCACGCTGGCGGGTCTGCTTCGCAAGATGGGCAAGACGCCGTTGCAGTTTCTTCGTCACGAGGCGAGCGGCAAGTCTGGCACCAAGCGTGGCCTGCAGCTGCCGGAGCGCATGGGCTTTGTCTTACGCTTCCGCCTGCGTATCTTCCTGCGCAATCTGGGCAACTTCGCCACGCTCTTCGTGGGCATCGCGTTTGCCTCGCTGCTGCTGCTCTTTGGCCTGGCGATTCTGCCCACGATGACGCACTACGCCGACAACCTCGAGACAAGCCTGGTCGCCGAGCACCAGTACGCGCTCAAGGCTCCGCTGGAGCTCGAGGGCACTGCCGAGGAGCGTGAGCAGTGGTCGGCACTCGAGCGCTTGCAGTCGGTTGACGGCGCGCTGCTTTCCGCCACTCAGGATGCCGATGACGAGCTTGACGACGCGGCCGATGCGGCGCGGGCGGCAGCCGATGCCGCGACCGCATCTCCGTCTGCCGAGAGCCTGGCCGCGGCGCAGGACGCGCTCGCCAAGGTCCAGGACAAGAAGAATGCGCTCTACGCGCGCCTTGACGATCTTGCCGATGCCCTCGGCTGCGATCGCGATGAGGCCATCGACCTGATCGATAAGGCCTCTAAGATTGACACCGACAACGACGATATCCACCCGGTCAATACGATCGACAATGGTGCAGGCGCAATTGCGCAAGCCGAGAAATACGCCGTCTACCAGCTGCAATACGACCGCGGCGATGGAAATGGCGAGGAGACGATTTCCGTCTACGGCATTTCATCCGATTCACGCTATTGGAAAGACCTCAACGTCGGCGACGGCCGTGTCGTCTTTGGCGGCGGCCTACTCGACAAGTTCGGCTGGAGCGAGGGCCAGAAGGTCACGCTCAGCGACAAGTACGAGGGCGAGCATTATTCCTTTGAGTACGCGGGCAAGGACTGTGCCTGGGGCTCCAAGTCGGATATGAATGTCTATATGAGCATCGACGACTTTAACGAGCTGTTCGACAACGACGCCACCTACTTTAACGGCTATGCGAGCAACAAGAAGCTCGACCTCGATGCTCGTTACTTTGCCGGCGACACCACGCCCGACGACATGCGCGCCGTGGGCGACCAGTTCATCGGCATGATGAGCAAAATGATCGGCATGATGGTCGGGCTTGCGGTGTTCATCTTCCTGCTGTTTATGTACCTGCTGACCAAGGCTGTGATCGACCACAGCGCCCGTTCGATCAGCTACATGAAAGTCTTTGGCTATCGCGATAGCGAGATTTCGCATCTGTACATCCGCTCGATCACGTTGTGCGTTGCGGCGTCACTCGTGCTGAGCCTGCCGGTCATTATTGGCTCGCTCACGGCCATCTTCCGCTCGATGTTGCTCGCCTACAACGGCAATATCGAGATCTATGTGCCCTGGTGGTCTATGGTGGCGTGCGCAGGAATCGGCTTTGCAACCTACCTGGTCGTGGCGCTGCTGCACATGCGTTCCATCAAACGTGTGGGCCTGGCCGAGGCACTCAAAGTCCAAGAGTAGTCATTTAAGAACGTTCCCAACGACTAGGTGCCGTACTTGACTTTAACTCTGCTTTAACTGGTACCATCCTCTATGTCTGTAACGCCATATAGACCGAGGGGATAGATCTATGACCGCAACTGCACCCGCAGCACCCGCTAAGGTGTACTTCACCAACCTACGCACGCATGCTCGCGAGAGCCAGCTCGACAAGCTCAAGCGCCTCATCCGTCACGCCGGAATTGAGCAGATCGACTTTGAGAACAAGTTCGTCGCCATCAAGATTCACTTTGGCGAGCTGGGCAACCTGAGCTTTTTGCGCCCCAACTACGCCCGCGCCGTCGCGGACGTGGTGAAGGAGCTGGGCGGCAAGCCCTTCCTCACCGACTGCAATACGCTCTATGTCGGTAGCCGCAAAAACGCGCTCGAGCACATCGACACTGCCTACCAGAACGGCTTTACCCCGTATGCCACGGGTTGCCAGATTATCATCGCCGACGGCCTCAAGGGTACCGACGAGGCGCTCGTCCCGGTCGAGGGCGGCGAGTACGTGCGCGAGGCCAAGATCGGTCAGGCGCTCATGGATGCCGATATCGTGATCAGCCTCACCCACTTTAAGGGTCATGAGCAGGCCGGCTTTGGCGGCGCCATGAAGAACCTGGGCATGGGCGGCGGCAGCCGCGCCGGCAAGATGGAGCAGCATGCCGCCGGCAAGCCGAACGTCTCGACCGAGCACTGCGTTGGCTGCCGTGCCTGCGAAAAGATCTGCGCGCACAACGCTGTCTCGTTCGACGGCACCCGCGAGCGCGAGCTTGCCAGCGGCGCTACTCACACGGTGCACGTGGCCACCATCGACCACGATCGCTGCGTGGGCTGCGGCCGCTGCATTGCGGCATGCAACCAGGACTGCATCAAGCCCGGCTATGACGCCGCGGCCGACGTGCTCAACTGCAAGATCGCCGAGTATACAAAGGCCGTTGTCGACGGCCGCCCGAGCTTCCACATCTCGCTTGCCATGGACATCAGCCCCAACTGCGATTGCCATCCCGAAAACGACACACCTATCGTCAACGATATCGGCATGTTCGCGAGCTTCGACCCGGTCGCCATCGACCAGGCCTGCGCCGATGCCGTCATGGCATCCGAGCCGCTGCCCAACACCGAGCTCACCGATAGCGCGGCCAGGATGGAGCACAACCACGAGTATCTGGAGGGCGAGCAGGCCAAGGATCCCTTCTGCATCACGCATCCCGACACCGACTGGCGCGTGTGCATCGCGCACGCCGAGAAGATCGGCCTGGGCACGAGCAAGTACGAGCTTATCGAGGTCAAGTAGCGCCTAGCTATTGGACAAAATAAGCGCCTTTGTAGCGTTAGTTGAGCAAAAGCCGCCCGTGAGCACAGCGCTCACGGGCGGCTTTTTGGAAGTGCGGCGAAAAATCGAATCCCGCCGACCACAAACCGTTTTTTGGCAACAAAACCCCAGACGTTGCTTTTTGCCTAAAAATACTCGTCGAGGAAGTTGTCGACCGTGTTCCAGTAGAGTTCGGGGTCGACCTGCGCGCTCTTGGCGTGGGTGGCGCCGTGGATAGTGAGCTTCTGTTTAACCTTGCTGGCGCACGCGTCGTAGTTTTGGTCGAGCATGCTGTACGGCACAAAGGTATCCTGGTCGCCGTGGATAAACAGCATGGGAACCGTCGCGTGTTTGAGTTGCTCCACACTGCTCGCCGTATGAAAGTCGTAGCCCGCGCGCACGTTGCACACCAAGTTTGCTACATCGAGCAAGGGAAAGCTGGGCACCCCAAATACATCCTTAAGCTGCAAGGAAAACTCGTCCCAAACACTCGTATAACCGCAGTCCTCGATAATGCATTTCACGTTTGCGGGCAGAGATTCCCCCGCGACGTTCATGGCGGTTGCCGCACCCATCGACTCGCCAAAGACCAGGATGCGCGCCTCGGGGTCAGCCTGAACGATCCGCTCGATCCACGCGACGATGTCGAGGCGTTCGGGCCAGCCCATGCCGATATAGTCGCCGCCGGAGCGCTCGTGGGCGCGGGCGGCGGGCGCGAGTACGTTCATGCCGCGGTCATGGAAGCGTTTGGCGTATCGGGCCATGCCGATGGGCTCGTTGGTGTATCCGTGTAGACAGACAGCGTAATTGTGTGTGGTCTCTGGGGCGGCAAAATACCAAGCGGCGAGCTCGGTTCCGTCATCTGCGGTGAGGCTGCTGCTCTCACGATTCTCTTTAAACCATGCCCGCGCCTCGGTTTCCTCGGCATCCGGCTGCTCGCCTTCTTTGTCGTTCTTGCTATCCTGCATCATCTTCATGGTGTATGGCGCGCGGGGATTCAGCGCGAAGTCAAACAAAAAGTTGCCGGCAAATCCAAGCAGCGCGACGACAGCCACCAGTGCAACGATGCCGGCTATCTTGAGCTTTCGATGGGAACGTGCGTTTTGAGCCATGCGGTATTCTCCTATAAGATGTTAATACATCAACATTTAATGCAAGCGCATTATGGACGTTCGCCGTTGATGCGTCAACAAGCAAAGAATGGGTAAACAAAGGGTCACATATGGTGCAAATTTCGCACGTACCCAGACGCTTTGATATAGTGTTGAGAACTCTTTACGTTGGAGGATGTAACCGGCATGTCCGATTCGAGCGACAGTTCTAAGCCGCGGCCCAAGACCGCGGCCGTTCCACACTACACGGTGGGCGAGGAGATCATGAACTCCGTCACCCATGGTGTCGGCTGCCTGCTGGGTATCGCGGGTCTGGTGCTCCTGATCGTATTCGCCGCCCTGCGCGGCGGAGGCCCGGCCCACATGGCCGCGGCGATTGTCTATGGTGTCAGCATTATCCTCGAATATCTGGCCTCCACGCTCTACCACGCGATTCAGCCCGCGCGCGCCAAGCGCGTGTTCCGCATTATCGACCATAGCTGCATCTACCTGCTCATAGCCGGCAGCTATACGCCGTTTTGCCTCATCACGCTCGCAAACGACGGCGGTCCTGCGCTGTTCTTTGCCGTATGGGCCATCGCCATTAGCGGCATCGCCCTCGAGTGCTTTATGCGCGAGCGTCAACCGCACTGGGTAAGTGGCTTGGTCTATCTGCTGATGGGCTGGCTCGTTGTCTTTAAGCTGCCCGAACTTGTGGTGCTGCTCAACCCCGTGGCACTTGCCCTGCTCGCCGTCGGCGGCGTGTGCTACACCGCGGGCGTGCCGTTCTATATCGCCAAAAACGTACGCTATCTGCACAGCGTGTTTCACCTGTGGGTGCTCGCCGGCAGCATCTTCCAGTTCATGGCGGTGATCCTCTTCGTAATCTAGCGACCACGCCTTCGCGCCCGCGTCCTCGTTTGGGCGCTGGCACAATTGCCGTATCCGCCATCAACGTTTTACCCTAACGTCCCGAATCTTGGAGGTTCGAGAAACTCCCGATGGACATAACCATCTCCCTTATCACCACCCTCGTTTTAACCCTCATCAACGGCTACTTCTCTATGTCCGAGATGGCGCTCACCACGGCAAAGCGCGCTGTGCTGGAGCACGAGGCCGAGGAAGGCGACAAACGCGCCGAGCGCGCCATTAAGCTGGCCGCCGATTCCGACCAGCTGCTCGCCACCATCCAGGTCGCCATCACGCTCGTGGGCTTTGCCTCATCCGCCGTCGCCTCGACGAGCCTGTCCGATCCGCTTGCCACGTGGCTCATGAGCTTTGGCATCGCGCCACTCTCTGCCATCGCGCGCGGCCTGGCGCCGGTCATCATCACCGTCGCGGTCGCCTTCGTCTCCATCGTGATCGGCGAGCTCGTCCCCAAGCGCATCGGCCTGGCCAATGCCGAGGGCGTATCCAAGCAGGTCGTGGGACCGTTGTCGTTTTTCCAAAAGATCGCCCGTCCGCTCGTGTGGCTGACTGGCGCTTGCTCCGATGGCCTGGCCCGCATCCTGCGCATCAAGAGCGCCGACGACCGCCAGAACGTCTCGGAAGAAGAGATCAAGTACATGGTCTCGGAGCAGGACGACCTGCTCGACGAGGAAAAGCGCATGATCCACGAGATCTTCGACCTGGGCGACACCGTTGCCCGTGAGGTCATGGTGCCGCGCGTGGACACCACCATGTGTGAGGACGACGAGACGGTCGCCGACGTGCTGTCCACCATGCGCCAGACCGGCTTTAGCCGCATCCCCGTCTATCACGAGGATCCCGACAACGTCGCCGGCATCGCGCACATCAAGGACCTGATTCAGCCCGCGCTCGACGGCAAGGGCGACCAGCCCATCGCCGGCTTTTTGCGCGACGCCACCTTTGTGCCCGACACCAAGGACATCCTGCCGCTGCTGTCCGAGATGCAGACCTCGCACGACCAGATCGTGGTGGTCGTGGACGAGTACGGCGGCACGGCCGGCATCATCACCATCGAGGACATCGTCGAGGAGATCGTCGGCGAGATCGAGGACGAGTTCGACCCCGACAACAAGTATCTCACGCGCCTTTCGCGCCGCGAGTGGCTCGTTGATGGGCGTTTTTCGTGCGATGACGCGATTGAGCTTGGTTGGCCGCTCGAGGAAAGCGATGATTATGAGACCATCGCCGGCTGGATTTTGGAGCTTTGCGACTCGGTGCCCGACATCGGAGAGGTGTTTGAAGTTGCGGGGTACAAGTTTAAAGTGCAGTCGATGCGTGGCCAACGCATCTCGCTCATTCGCGTGATCGCTCCGGCCGAAACCGATAAGAAGGATTCCGAGTCTTCGGTAGACGAGCCGACGACGTCGGGTGCGGGTTCCGCGAATCCGCACGACGGCGACGAGTAGGACAAGGAAGAGTAGGGGAGAGTTATGGCAGGCCTGTTCAACATCCTTAAGGTCACCGTCAGCGAGGACAAGATCTGCGCGCATGTGCTGGTGAACCCCGGCATGCCGCTCATGACCTCGGAGGATATCGAGGCTACGGCGCGCGTGTATTACCTGGTGCCGGCGATTGCCAAGCACCTGTGCCTGGGTGATTCCGGTCGCGAGTTCCAGGACTGCATGGGCCAGACCGAGCTTTGCCATCTGCTTGAGCATGTGACGGTCGAGCTCATGAACGAGACCGGTCTTGCCGGTAGCATCTCGTGCGGCCGCACGCGCGTAAGCGAGCATGACGAGCGCGTCTTTGAGGTTGAGCTTTCGTGCCCCGACGACGCGCTGGCCATCGGTGCGCTGTCTTCGGCCACCTTTATGATGGACTGGGCCTATCTGCACGCCGACCAGCCTGCCCCCGACGTGGAGGGCACGGTCGCGGGCCTGCGCAACCTGGTGCTGGGCATGCGCGCCGAGGCCGAGGGCAAGGATCCTCACGAGGCCGTCGCCGCTGCGAACGGCGAAGATACTGCCGAGGACGAGGGCGCTGACGAGGGCGATGTGCCGGTCGACGCCGAGCCCGTTGCCGATGCGACCGCCGAGCCCGTTCCCACCGAGCCCCAAGGCGTCCCCGACTTTGACGATGAGCCCCAGGTGGCGATTGATACCGAGGGCGCGGTTGCCGAGAACCACGAGGCCTCCGCTGCCGTCTTTGGCGGTGCGGCGACGGTTCCGGCAGGGCCTGCGCATGAGGGCGGCCTGCCGCTCGTGGACGGCGCCGGCGAGGACCCGGGTGCCACGGTGGCCATGCCGGCTATGCCCCAGGAGTAGGCCTACGCGTTTATCACCATCACGTACCTGCGCCTTTGCCGTACGCAGATGAGCGGAGCGGCAAGTGATACGCTGCGGGTATAATGGACAGCATTCAAACGGTGGGCACCGACGTGCCCGCAGGAGAGGAATGATCATGGGTAAGACTTTCAGCTTTGTCTCCGGCGCACTTTTTGGCGCCGCTGCCGGCGCTATTGTCGGCGTTGCTCTGGCCCCGCGCTCGGGTGCCGAGACCCGCGCCATGGCTGCCGATATCGCCAACGACGCCTGGGACAATATGCGCGACACCTACGAGCACAGCGCCGAGGAGGCCCGTGCTGCGGTGAATGACTTTGGCCCGATGGTCGACGCCAAGACCGACGACCTGCGCGCCAAGGTCGACCTGGCCCGCGAGCGCATGGACCAGCTGCGCGAGCAGCTCAACGACGCCATTTCGGGCGGCAACGTGACGCCTGCCGCCGACGTCGTGGTCGAGAACGCCGTCGAGGCTGATACCGAGGCTGCGGAGCCCTCGACCGAGGCATAATGCGCGCCGGGGATTTTGTCGGCGCCAAGATCTATCGCAAGCCTACCGAGGACAAGCGCACCAAAAAGGACGGCACGCCGCGCAGCCCTAAAAAGCTCGGAAAGATTCACTTTCCGGTCTTTACCCCGGGCGGTACGCGCGTGGTCGGCTTTATGGTCCGCCAGTCCGATATCGCGGGTATGATCGAGCGCCCCGACCGATTCGTAGCGCTCGACGCCATTGGTGTCTACGAGGGCGCCATTGCGGTCGATGACGTCAAGGACACATACGATGCCGCCGCCGCCAAGCGCCTCGACATCAACCTGGACGATTGCATCATCTGGGTCGGTATGGACGTGCGCACGGAATCGGGCGACGTCGTGGGCTATTGCTCGGACGTTGAGTTCAAGCCACGCTCGGGCATCGTGCAGGCATTCTATGTGACCGCCGGTGCTGCTTCGAGTGTTTTGGTCGGTGACACGCAGGTGCCGCCGACGATGCTGCGCGGCTACGAGAACGGCGCGATGGTCGTCTCGGACGAGGTCAAGTCGCTCGGGTATTCGGGCGGTGCGGCTGCCAAGGCCGCCGAGGCCAGCGTCGTGGTGGGCGACAAGGTCAAAAAGGGCGCCAAGGTGCTCGACGACAAGGGGTCGGTTGCCGTGGACAAGGGCAGTCGCGCACTGGGCAAGCAGCTCGGCAAGACGCGCGGCATGTTCAAGGCCTTTAAGGACGAATACCAAAAGGCGAGCGGAGGCTCGTCAAAAGCTACAAAATAGCGACGTACCAAATGATGGGAGGCAAGCCGGAGACCTGTTGCTCCGGCTTGCTGTGTTTATGGGGGAGGGCACATGCGCCAAAACGGATCCAACTTAAACGGGCGTTCGGGTGCGCATCCGACAGCGCGCCGCGACCTGGGGCAGCTGCCCAGCGGTCAGCGCAAGCGTCACCGTAAGCCCGGCGCGATGTATCTCAACCATAGCCGCGGCTTTAGCGATCGCAGCGCGCGCATCGGCAACAGCCGCACGCCCCGTCGTTCGTCTCGCCTGCCCTATGCGCTCATCGCCGTGGGTTGCGCGCTCGTGCTGTTTATCGCTGCCGTCGTGGGCTACGTCAACCGCAGCGTGGACGTGGAACTTAACGGCCAGAAGACCGCGGTGCGCGTGGGCTCTACGCTGCAGAATCTCATCGACGACCAGGAGTTGACTGACACCTACGACGCAGGCGACCTGCTGGCCGTCGATGACAGCGTGCTCAAGCGCCATGGGGGCGAAAAGCTGTCGGTGAAGGTCGACGGCAAGCGCGTGAAGCAGGGCAAATGGGATAGCCGCGAACTCGAGGGCGGCGAGAAGGTGACGGTCAAGGATGGCCGTAACACCTACGAGAAGCACGAGGTTCAGGCTACGGTTATCGAGCCCAAGCTCAAGGTCGAGGGCACGGGCGCTATCGAGTATGTGCAGACGTGGGGTGTCCAGGGCCGCTTCGAGGTGTGGGTTGGTGAGCAGTCGGGCAAGACGCAAGACCGCGGCGAGGTTGTGCCCGCCACCGATTGCGTTGTTGCGTGCGCCAGCGTGGCGCCCAAGGGCAACAAAAAGTACGTGGCGCTGACGTTTGACGAGGGTCCGAGCGGCGCCACCAAACAGATCTTGCAGGTGCTCAAGGAAAAGGGCGTCACCGCGACGTTCTTCCTTTCGGGCGATGCGGCCGAGGCCTCGCCTGCCACGGCCAAGGCGATTGTCGATGCCGGGTGCGAGATCGGATCCAACAGCTACAGCGACGATTCGCTCAAGGGTCAGGACCGTGAGGCGGTACGCGAACAGATCACGAAAGGCACCGATGCGATTAAGTCGGCGACCGGCGTGAAGACGATGCTACTGCGTGCTCCCTACGCTGCCTTTGACGAGCAAAACTGGATTGATGCGATGGACCTGGTCTCCGCCGTGGTCTCGTGGAATATTGACTCGGGCGACTGGCTGCTCAACGGTGCCGACGAGCAGGTCTCGACGGTGCTCGATTCGGTGACGCCGGGCAATATCGTGCTGCTCACCGATAGAGACGAATGCGCCGAGCAGACGCTCGAGGCGCTGCCGCAGATTATCGACGGCCTCATTGCCGACGGCTACAAGATCGTGACGCTCAGCGACCTGGTCAAGACGGACACGTCGCTGAGCAAAAAGCTCACCTCGCTGACGAAGGTCACCATGCCCAAGGACGCCGTGTTCCCCCAACTTGCCGAGGACAACGACACCACAGAGTAGTCATTGGGTAGTCGTTTAAGAACGTCCCCAATGGCTATGTCACGGATGCGTCAGCGTTTGGTATGCCTGCAATGTGCAGCGCATAAATTCGATGCCGCAGGGCGATGCTGATGCTATAGTTACTGCGGTTAATGAGGGTCAAGAGAAAGGTTACAGGTGAAATCCAAACCTCGACCATACAGTCGATGACCCCATGCAGGTGCTTTTTGCGCATGCACGGGGTGTAAGCGTCGAGCGGCGTGCCGCCCGCGCATGCGTATACATATCCAGAAGCCCCCGGACGCCGCACATGCGGCCGCGTCCGGAGGAATAATGATGGGGAGCACCATTGAATTATCTGAGTGAGATGCTCAAATTGCCGGTCTTGGACGTCGACGGCGAAAAGCTCGGCGTGGTGAACGATTTTGGCATTGCTACCGGCGAAGTTTTTCCGCACGTGACGTCGCTCGCGTTCCGCGGACCCGGCAAGACGCCGTTTATGATCAGCTGGCGCAAATGGGTCGACCGTATCGACGAGACGGGTGTACACCTTAAGACGTCGGCCACCGAAATCCGTTTTTCGTACCTGCAGCCGACCGAACTCTTGCTTGCCCGCGACGTGCTCAACAAGCAGATCGTCGACACGCAGGGCATGAAAGTCGTGCGCGTCAACGACATCAAGTTTTCCATGTCGGGCGAAAATCAGCTGCGCCTGCTGGGCGCCGAAGTGGGCGCCCGCGGTCTGCTACGCGCGATCAGCCCCGCACTTGAGCATATCGTCGAAGGCTTTATGAAGCACCTGGGCAAGCCGCTCAGTGAGGACATCATCGCTTGGTCCTACATGGACCTGCTCGACCGCTCGACCAAGAACATTCAACTCTCGGTGTCGCACAAGACGCTCGGCGAGCTGCACCCTGCCGACATCGCCGACATTATCGAGCAGCTCGACCCGCGCCTGCGTGCGCAGGTGTTTGCGCAGCTCGATACTGCCCAGGCCGCCGAGGCCATCTCGGAGTTCGATGACGACGAGCTTATGACCGAGATGCTCGAGGGCCTGTCCGATACCGACGCATCGTCGATGCTGGCCATGATGGACCCGGACGACGCTGCCGACCTGATCGACGAACTCGATTATGAGAAGGCCGAGAAGCTCCTGCGCCTGATGGGCGTCAAGGAGGAGAAGGCGATTCGTAATCTGCTGGGCTACGAGGACAACACCGCCGGCCGCATCATGACCTCGGAGTTTGTCTCGCTGCCCGCCACGGCGACGGTCGGCGACGCCATCGAGGCGATTCGCAAGCTCGACGAGGACTTTGAGAGCGTCTATTACGTCTATACCGAGGACCCGAGCGGCATGCTGACGGGCGTGCTTTCGCTGCGCACGCTGATCGTGGCCGACCGCGACGCCACGCTGGGCCAGCTCGCCTATCGCGATCTGGTCTACGTGTCACCCGACGAGGACCAGGAAGACGTGACGGACGAGATGACCAAGTACGACCTGGTTGCCATCCCTGTCTGCGACGAGAACCGTCATATCCTGGGCATCGTGACCTTCGACGACGCCATGGACGTTATTGCCGAGGAGCATCAGGAGGACCTGCAGATCGCCGGTGTCGGCTCGGGCGATAGCGCGTCGGACGACTCGACGAACGTGCTCAGCTGGTTCGTGCATCGTCAGTACTGGGTCGTCGTGTGGGGCATCGCCTCGTGCATCATGGCAACGGTGCTGGGGACGGCGCTGGGCTCCGCGCATTTGGTGGTGTTCCCCATGTGCGCCATGCCGCTCGTGTTGCTGGCTGCCTCGCGTATGGTGTCGTTCGTCAAGAACTACTTCCTGGAGTATGACGGTCACGACGACGAGCCCAAGCCGTATCTGGGGTTCTTCTTCCAGAGCACGGGCATGGGCCTGATTCTGTCACTCGTGACCTATCTGTGCGCCCAGCTGGTGCGCACCGCTGCGTTCCCCGATGCGCCCATGTTTGAGGAGCAACTCTTTACCGGGTGCTTTAATATCGCTGCCATCATTTGCCTGGTTGGCAACATGAGCGCCGTGATTTACCTGATGGTGCTGTTCTGGCGTGACGAGCATGACCTCAACACGTCGGGCACCGCCATGAACGTTATTGCCGTCATGATCTCGTGCGTAGCGTACTGCGCCGCTGCGGTGCTGCTCACCATGTCGGTCATGGGTTAGGTGGTCGCGTGCAAAATACCAAGCAAAAGTCGGGCACCAAGCAAAAGTTGACCATCGCGGCCATCTTTGGCGCTATGGGTCCCGGTCTGCTGGCGGCGCTTTCGGGCAATGACGCCGGCGGCATTGCAACGTATTCCAGCGCGGGTGCCAGCTATGGCTACAAGATGCTCTGGATGCTTCCCGTCATGACTGTGCTGCTCATCGTGACGCAGGAGACCGCGGCGCGCTGCGGCTGCGTCACGGGCAAGGGCCTGGCATCGCTCATTCGCGAGCGCTTTGGCGTGCGCAAGAGTGTACTTGCTATGGCGGCGCTGTTGATCGCCAACACGGCTGTGACCATTTCGGAGTTTGCGGGCATCGCCAGCGGCCTTGCCCTCTTTGGCGTGCCGGCGAGCATTTCGGTGCCGCTGGTGGCGCTGCTGGTGTGGATGCTTACCATGTCGGGCAGCTTCCAGCGCATCGAGAAGATTCTGCTGCTGGTGAGCTGCGTGTTCGTGACCTATATTGTCGCCGCGTTTATGGCTGGCCCCAACTGGGGTGAGGTCGCGGTCGACCTGGTCGTGCCTAACATTCAAAATGACCCCAGCTACGTGTCGCTCGTGGTCGCAACGATCGGTACCACCATCGCGCCGTGGATGATTTTCTTGGCGCAGAACAACGTGGTCGATAAGAACGCGGGCGAGGACGATATCGTGCTGCAGCGCATCGATACCGTGAGCGGCTCGCTTGCCGCCGATGTCATTGCCGGCTTTATTATCATCACGACCGGTACGGTGTTGTTCCCGGCGGGTATTCAGATTAGCGATGCTGCCGATGCCGCCCGCGCGTTGGAGCCTATTGCGGGTCAGTGGTCCACGGTACTGTTTGCCTCGGGCCTGGTCGCGGCGAGCTTCTTGGCTGCCTGCGTGCTGCCGGGCGTTACGTCGAGCGCTATCTGCGAGGCATTTGGCTGGGAGCGCGGTGCCGACCGCAGCTGGGACGAGGCCCCGGTCTATCGCGGCATCATTACGGCCATCATCGGTATCTCTGCCGTGCTGGTGCTTATGCCCGGCGTCGATCTGTTCCAGATTATGATGACCTCACAGGTCATCAATGGTGTGCTGTTGCCCGTGGTTCTGGTGTTCCAGGTGGTTATCGCAGCCGACCGTCACATTATGGGTGCCAACCGCAACGGCCGCGTGTGGAATGTGCTCACTTGGGCGACTATCGGTGTGATTACGGTGCTCACGGTCGTCATGTTTGTTCTGCAGGCGATGGGCTACAGCGCTTAACGCCCACTTTTGCTTCCGAACAGGCCGCAGCGATGGGCTGCGGCCTGTTTTTTGTCTGCTATAGGGTGTTAGTTATATAGCAATGGACAAAAAATGCCAAATATGAGTACTGTTGCTAAGTGAATAGCATTTACATCCTAAAAGATAATGAACATAGCCTTTAGTATGTTCATTAAAATTGGCTCCAATACGCCTTAAACCAGTCAGGTTGGCTGCTTTAGGGGGTTGTAGGGGTCGCTCGGACGTCATTTTGGGTGGTTTTGCCTGCTACTAAAATGGTAACAGTACTCATATTTGCCCTTTTTTGCCCACAGACCTTTGAGGGTGCGGCGAAAAGGGCTTGTTTTGATTGTTTGGGGCAGGCACGAGGCGCGGAAACGATGTCTGGATGTTAGCGCCGGGCGATTTTAGCCGCTAATAGTCAAACTATTTTGACCAATCCCGGTCACCGAATAATGGCCACCGTGCCTCCCCGCCGCCACTACGCTGGTGGTGCCAACACGCCGGCGTTAGGAGGACCATTGAGGTGAACGAGAGACACGATGACCTACAGGAGATTATAGACGCGGCGCTCCGGGAGATGGCCGCGGAGGAGGGCGACGGGTTCGACCCGCAGGCATGCAACCTCGCGGAGTTCTGCAGGAGGACGGGGCTCACCCGCTCCCGCGCGAGGACGGTCAGGGCACACGGGTTCAGGGCCCTGCCCCACGGGAACAGCGGGAGGAGGGCCGCGCCGGGCGTGCTCGCCGGCCACACCGGCCTGGTGGACGACCTCCTGCGGAAGGGCGTCACCAACTCGCAGGTGATATTCGAGCGGCTGCTCGGCCAGGGCTACGCCGGCGGCCTCACCACGGTGAAGACCTATATCGCCGCGCACCGGGACCTCGTGCCCGCGAAGAGGCGGCAGGCGGCCCCGCAGGGCTGCCGCGGCCAGCGCTTCAGGACGGCGCCCGGAGAGGCCTACCAGATGGACTGGGGCTTCGTCGCGGTCGAGCGCCCTGGCGGGGAGCGGGCGCGGATCGCCTGCTTCGCCATGGTCTGCCACCATTGCGGGGGCGCCCACGTCGAGTTCTTCCCGAACGCGCGCCAGGAGAACCTCCTCATCGGGATGCTGCACGCGTTCTCGGCGCTGGGCGTGCCCGCGACCGTGCTCACCGACAACATGAAGAGCGTGGTCGTCCGCCGCGATGCCGACGGCCGGCCCGTCTGGCAGGCCGACTACGCCGAGTTCATGGGCGTCGTCGGCTTCCGCACCAGGTTGTGCAGGCCGCGCCACCCCTATACGAAGGGCAAGGTGGAGAGGCTCGTCCGCTTCGTGAAGGGGAACTTCCTCGCGGGAAGGTCCTTTACCGACCTTGACGCCCTCAACCGGGAGGCCGCCCTCTGGTGCGCCGAGCAGGGAGGCCGCTGGCGGCGCGCGGCGGCATGCGTCCCGATGCGCGAGCACGAGGCGGCGTGCTCGGCGAACACCAGGCCGCTCGAGGTCACGGCCGAGGTCGAGCGGTACCTGTGCCCGCGCCGGAAGATCTCCTTCGACGGCTTCGTGAGCTTCGAGGGGCACCGCTACGGCGTGCCCTACTGGTACGTCCGCCGCGAGTGCAGGGTGAACCGGGAGGGGCGCGTGGTGCACATATACAGCGACGACCTCTCCCGCGAGCTCGTCGCCCACGCCGTCGGCACCGGCGCCGACAGCTGGTGCGAGGGGCAGTGGGAGACATCGCCGGCGCAGCCCGAGGAGCTGCCGACCCAGCCGGTGGGGACCGTGGTCGAGCAAATCGCCCCGCCCAGGACGAAACCCGGTTTCGAGAGGTTCGTGTTAGCGTCAATATAATTTTCACCATTTCCACCAACGCATTTTCGCCAATCGCGCCAACGCGGATACACC
>CABUJH010000034.1 GCA_902491895.1 uncultured Collinsella sp.
GACAGACGCGGTCAAAGGGATCCACGTAAGCGACCGCGTGCGCGCGGCGCGATCATGGCGCGTCCTAGATGTAAGCCGCACCGTCCGTTCTACTTTCTTTGGGGCAATACCGCCTCGCGGGCGAGCGGGCCAGTCGTGAAGGTGGCTGCGGCCTCCCGAGCAAACACCCCGGTGCGCAAGTGTGGGGTCAAATACCAGGTCAGCTGGTGGGAACAACCTGATATTCCGCGCAACGCACGGATCGTATACGACACAGAAGGCAGGGTAGTGGACATGGTGAGGGGCAGCTTGATGCACGCGGCTCGGTTGGGTGCTGGGACCGCAGCAGTCATCGCCGTTTTGGGCCTGAGCGGATGCGCGTTCAACCCGCTGTCTACGTTCACGACTCCCACGATCGACCAGATCGAGTACGAGACCGTCACGCCGGCGGTGTCGGACGATGCCCTGGTCACTCCCGGAACCCTGACGGTCGCCCTCGATACTTCCGATGCGCCGCAGGCCATGCAGGACGCCGACGGCGAGCTCACGGGGTATGCGGTTGACGCCGCCCGCGCCCTCGCAAGCCGCATGGGCCTTAAGGTCGCCTTCGTCGATGCGTCCTCGGCAGGTTCCGCGCTCGGCGACAAAAAGGCCGATATCTTTATCGGCGAGATTAACTCCACGGACGGGGACATTAGCTCGCTCGGCACCTGCCTGTACGATGCCACTTCCGTGTTCGGTAAAACTAGCGATGGTGGGTCGCTAAGCGTTTCCACCGATACCCTTAACACGTCCACCCTGGGCGTTCAGGCGTCCTCGGCCTCGCAGGAGGCGCTTGCTAAGCAGAGCATCACCGCCAACCAAAAGACCTACTCCAACATCAACGAGTGCTTTGAGGCACTCGAGTCCGGCGAGGTCGACTATGTGATCTGCGACTCCACGGCCGGCGGCTACCTTGCACGCCTAATGAGCGAGATCTCCTATGTCGGTGCGCTCGAGGCACCCTCGACGCTTGGTGTTGCGGGCCTCTCATCCAATGACGAACTGTGCCGTGCCGTGAGCGATGCCCTCGACGACATCACGGTCGACGGTACACTCGAGGCAGTCCACTGCGTCTGGTATGGCAGGATGCCCTACGACCTCACCACTAAGACGGTTTCGGGCGCTAACGTGCAGCCGGGCGACTCTGAGTCCGGTGAGACCACGTCCTCCGGCAGCGAGTCCTCCGATTCCAACAATGAGACCGCATCCTCCGAGGACAAATCGTCCAGCCAGGAAGGCGCCATCACCGACGACGACATTAACAAACTCAATAGCTAGTTATTGCTAGGGGTGGTGTCTCCTATACGTTGGAAAGGACACCTCTTCACGGTTTCAACACGCACTGCCGGGCTTCCTCGATGGGGGAGCCCGGCTTTTTCATCCCAATAAAACCAGCAGGTCAAAGCCAATTTTCGGGACCAAATACAAAGCCGTCGGCCCCCTCCTATAGCGCACTTTGCCACAGAAAAGTGCGAGACTTCGGTATGCGGTATCAAGCAATCGTTATTCGGGTCTTTAGGAATCCGCGTGATTAAATGCACGGCAATGGGTACATAGCCAGTACAGTAAGTCCCCGAGGCAGATTGGAGCCACGTATGGATATCAAGGTTTCTGGACGCAAGACGACGGTAACCGATGCTCTGCGTGCGCATGTGGATGAAAAGATCGGCGAGGCGCTCAAGGTTTTCGATATCGAGCCCATGACAGTCGACGTTGTACTTCGCTATGAGAAGAACCCCTCGAACCCCAACCCGGCAATCGTCGAGGTTACGGTTCGCGTCCGCGGTTCGGTGATTCGCGTTGCCGAGCATGGCGCAGATATGTACGCCGCCATCGACCTCTCCGCCGATAAGGTCACCCGCCAGCTGCGCAAGTTCAAGACCAAGGTTGTGGACAACCGCCAGGGCGGTGCCAGCGCAGCGGATGTCGCACCGGTCGAGCGCGTCGAGGATCTGGCCGACCTGCTGCTGCCCGAGGAAGAGGACGACCTGCTCGTCCGCGAGAAGGTTATCGACGTCACCCCGATGACTGAGGAGCAGGCGCTGGTGCAGACCGATCTGCTGGGTCACGACTTCTACGTGTTCGAGAACGCGACGACCGGTCTCATCAATGTGGTGTATCACCGTAAGAATGGTGGATATGGCATCATCAAGCCCCGCATCGAAACACTTGACGAGTAAAATACGTTAACTTGCATGAGTTAACGGTTGGCGGCCATCCCATGCGGGTGGCCGCCTTTTTACGTAAGGAGTCGCTTTGATGGACAAGGCCGCATCCGCCGGTCATTCGGACCGTTGCCGCATCGTCGTCGATACCTGCTGCGACTTTAGCCCCGAGGTCGCCGCGAACCTCGATGTCGATATCCTGGGTTTCCCTTTCATTATCGATGGCGAGGAGCGCACAGACGACATCTGGTCGAGCATGAGCCCTAAGGAGTTCTACGACCGCATGCGCGCCGGTGCCCGCGTGTCCACCTCGGCTGTGTCGCTCGGTCGCTATATCGAGTTTTTTACCGAGTGCGCCAAAGAGGGCACGCCCACGGTCTACCTGTGCTTTACCTCGGCGCTGTCGTCGAGCTACAACTCCGCGTGCCAGGCGGCAGATGTCGTGCGCGCCGAGTATCCCAACTTTGAGCTCTACGTGGTCGACAACGCTCTGCCCTGTGCGACCGGCGCGCTCTTGGCGCTCGAGGCCGTGCGCCAGCGTTCGGCGGGACTGACCGCCAAGCAGCTGGTCGATTGGGCAAACGAGGCAAAAACCTACGTGCACGGCTACTTTACGCTCGAGAGCTTCGACGCACTGGCTGCCGGCGGCCGCATTCCTCCCGCGGCGGCGCAGCTCACGGCAAAGCTCGATGTCAAGCCCGAGCTCTCCTACGACCTTGCCGGCTCGCTGTCGCTGATCGGCGTCAACCGCGGCCGCAAGAAGGCGCTCAAGTCCATTCTCAAGTCGTTCCGCGAGAACTACGTGCCCGACCGCACCATGCCCATCGCAATCATGACGGCCGATGCCGAGAAGGACGGCGACTGGCTCGAAGCTGCCATCCGCAAGGAGGAGGGCTGCGCCGATGTCACGATCATTCGCAGCTCCGTGGGTCCCACCATTGGCTCGCACGTGGGCCCCGGCATGGTGGCCTGCGCGTTTTGGGGCAAGAACCGCGCCGACAAGGCGTCGCTTTCCGACCGTATCGCCCGCCGCGTGCGCGGTCAGTAGGCAAGCGCTGCGTCCGTAATCGCCCTCGACTCACAGCCCAAACGCTGGCACCGAGTATTCAACCTGGTAACAACACCCAACCCAAAAGGAAAGGTTTCATGGCAAACAAGCTCTCTGTCGCATTTATCGGCACCGGAATCATGGGTGCCCCCATCGCCGGCCATATTCTGGATGCCGGCTATCCCGTCACGGTCAACAACCGCACTAAGTCCAAGGCTGTCGCGCTTATCGAGCGCGGTGCCGCCTGGGCCGATACGCCGGCCGATGCCGTGGCTAACGCCGATGTCGTCTTTACCATGGTGGGCTATCCCTCCGAGGTCGAGGAGCTCTACCTGGCGGGCGACGGTCTGCTCGCGTGCACTAAGCCCGGCGCGGTCCTGATCGACCTTACCACGAGCTCGCCCGAGCTGGCGCGCGACATTGCCGAGGCCGCCCAGGTTTCCGGCCGCATGGCGTTTGACTGCCCCGTCACCGGCGGTGAGTCGGGAGCTATCGCCGGCACGCTCACGGCTATCGTGGGCGCCACCGAGAACGACATCGCGCCGGTCCGCGACATCCTTGCCACCTTTGCGGCCAACATCTGCTGCTTCGACGGCGCCGGCAAGGGCCAGGCTGCCAAGCTCGCCAACCAGGTGTCGCTGGGCGCCTGCATGGTCGGCATGGCAGACGCCATGGCATTTGCCGAGCTGAGCGGCCTTGACCTGGAGAAGACCCGTCAGATGATCCTGGGCGGTACCGGCAAGTCCGGCGCCATGGAGAGCCTGGCTCCCAAGGCGCTCGATGGCGACTACAAGCCCGGCTTTATGGTCGAGCACTTCATTAAGGACCTGCGCTTGGCGCTCGCCTATGCCGACGACCGCGAGCTTGCGCTGCCCGGCGCCGACGTGGCCTTTACGCTCTACGATATGCTCGACGCCATCGGTGGTGCCAAGCTGGGCACCCAGGCCATCACGGTCCTCTATAAGGAGGAGGCCGACGCCATCGCCGCCGGTCTGGACTGGTCGCAGTATCGTCCCGAGGAGCATGGCGCTCACGAGGAAGGCTGCGGTTGCGGCGAGCACGGCGACGACCATGAGTGCGGTTGCGGTCACCATCACGGCGAGGACCACGAGTGCTGCGGCGGCCACGGCCATGACGACGGCCATGAGTGCTGCTGCGGCCACCATCACGGGGAGTAGCGCCCATGAGCTGGACGTTCGTGGTACTAGCGCTGGTACTCTTTCTCTTTGCGATCTACATTGGCTTTTTGTGCGGCCAGTGGGCCTGCGAAAAGCGCGTGATCACCAAGCGCGACTACTGGATCGCCAATTTCGCAGGCGCGGCGGCAGTCGTCCTGCTGACCTGGGTGTTCTCGCTGTTCCCGCTGGTGCAGTTTGCGCCGATCGGCTGGCTCGGCGGTTTTATCGCCGGTCTTAAGATGAGCTTTGGCGAGTCCGTCGGTCCGTGGCGCAAGCATGACGAGGTCTTTAACGTCAACAAGGCTCATCGCGCCGCCGCCGACGCGGGCGATGCCGAGGAGCGCCGCCGTGCGCGTCGCAATGGCGCGGCCGACCGACAGCTCATCTCGGTCACCGATGACAGCAAGGGTGCTGGCAAGCACGCTAAGAAATAGTAGGAAGAGGTAACTATGGCAGAAAACAAAGACGAACAGCTCACCGACGAGGAGCTGGCACAGCTTCAGCTGGCAGAGGAGAACGAGAACGCCGTCGACCGCCTGGTCGAGGAGCTCGGCTGCCCCACGCGCCGCATCCGCCAGTTTGCCGCCCGCGTGCTGCACCTGCTTGCCGAGCGCGATCCGCAGCGCGTCGTGCCCTGCGTGCCCGCGCTGATCGAGGCGCTCGACCGCCCCGAGGCGCAGACCCGCTGGGAGGCCCTCGATGCCCTGACGGCGCTCGCTACCACCTGCCCCGAGCAGCTGGGCGATGCCTTTGAGGGCGCCGAGACTGCACTGTTCGACGAGATCTCCTCCACGCTGCGCTATGCCGCCTTCCGCCTGCTGTGCGTGTGGGGTGCCACGAGCGTCGAGCGTTCGCGCGAGGCTTGGCCCATCCTGGACGAGGCCATCCAGTGCTACCACGGCGACCTCGAGTATCGCGACATGCTCGGTTGCCTGTACGAGTTTTGCCAGGGCGAGATCGACGCCGAGGTTGCCGAGAAGCTTGCGCTGCGCCTTAAGTTCGATGCCGAGAACGGTAAGGGCAGCTATCTCAAGGCCCGTTCGAGCGAGATTTGCGAAATGCTTGTTAAACGTTTTGGCCTGGATCTCTCCAAAAAGAAGAAGCGTGCTAGCGTTAAAAAATCTGACGACGCCGAAGACGAGGAGTAACAGATTATGGCGCACGATGTAGTCCTGATTCCCGGTGACGGTATCGGTCCCGAGATTACGCAGGCCATGCGCCGCGTGGTCGAGGCCTCTGGTGTCCAGATCAACTGGAACGTCCAGGAGGCCGGTGCCGGCGTCATGGACGAGTTTGGCACGCCGCTGCCCCAGCACGTGCTCGATGCGGTCGCCGAGACCAAGGTTGCCATCAAGGGTCCCATCACCACGCCGGTCGGCACGGGTTTCCGCAGCGTCAACGTGGCCCTGCGCAAGCACTTCGACCTGTACGCCTGCGTGCGCCCCTGCCTGTCGCAGCCGGGCGACGGCTCGCGCTTCCGCGATGTCGATCTGGTCATCGTGCGCGAGAACACCGAGGACCTCTACGCCGGCATCGAGTTCGATGAGGGCGCTGCCGAGGTCGAGGAACTCTCGCAGCTCGTCGAGCGTTCGGGCCAGAAGACCTTCGCCGCGGATTCCGCGATCTCGATCAAGCCCATCTCTATCGCCAAGAGCCGCCGTATTGTGGAGTATGCCTTTGAGTATGCCCGCCGCTGCGGCCGCAAAAAGGTGACGGCCGTGCATAAGGCCAACATCATGAAGGCGACCGACGGCCTGTTCCTGCGCGTTGCGCGCGAGGTTGCCGCCAACTATCCCGATATCGAGTTCAACGACAAGATCGTCGACGCCACCTGCATGGGCCTGGTCCAGAACCCCAACGACTTCGATGTCCTTGTACTGCCCAACCTGTACGGCGACATCGTGAGCGACCTGTGCGCCGGCCTGGTGGGCGGCTTAGGCATGGCCCCCGGCTCCAACATCGGTGCCGACTGCGCCATCTTTGAGGCTACGCACGGCTCCGCACCCGATATCGCGGGCAAGGATATCGCCAACCCCACGGCCGAGATCCTCTCTGCTGCGATGATGCTCGATCACCTGGGCGAGAACGGTGCGGCCAATCGCATTCGTGCCGCCGTATCTGTCACGCTCGACGAGGGCGAGCAGGTTACCGGCGACGTGCGTCGTGCCCAGACCGGTTCCGTCGAGGGCGCGGTGGGTACGCAGGCCTTCGCCGATGCCGTTATCGCGCACCTGGCCTAAGGCATGCACACTGCAAACGCCTAAATAGTACTTAAGTGTTTGCGTATAACCTAAGAATCAATACGCCCGGCGCTCTGTCGGGCGTATTCTATTGAAGACTTTGTTTCCTAACAAGGAGTAACTGATATGGGTCTGATTCAAAAGAAGGACGAGAAGGACGAGATCGACGGCATCCAGATCATCGAGCGCGGCGAAGGCCCCGACGGTGACGAGGACGAGAAGATCGACCTGGTCGCCGGCACGTCTGCCGAACATATTGCCGCCGGCACGACCGCTGAGGAGGAGGACGCTCGCCTGGAGGCAAAGATCGCCGCGGACGCCGCCGACGAGAACCTCATGCCCGAGGAGCAGGATGAGGACGACGACTCCGACGTGGACGACCACACTTGCAAGCACAAGAAGACGATGATTGCCGCCTTTGTAGTTGCAGTCGTGATCGCTGCCGTGGTCGGCTTCTTTATTGGCAACGGTGGTTTTGGCGGCAAGGGCGTCGGCTCGGCGACCCTCACCGAGGACCAGCTCGATTCGACCGTGGCAAGCTATAGCTACAACGGAAAGAAAAGCGACATTACCGCGCGCGAGGCCATCGAGAGCCAGTACAGCCTCGACACCGTCAAGGACGATGACGGCAACTACACCGCTCCGTCTGCCGACGTTATCCTGTCCTATGTGCGCAACCAGATTCTGCTGGACGCTGCCGAGGACGAGGGCATTACCGTCTCTTCCAAGGAAATGAAGCAGTACGCCGAGGATTCCATCGGCACTTCGGACTACAAGACCATGGCCACGCAGTATGGCGTGTCCAAGGACCAGGCCAAGCAGATCGTCCGTCAGTCCGCGACGCTGCAGAAGCTCTACAAGAAGAAGGTGGGCGATAGCTCCGCAAGCATGCCGACCGCCCCGACCGAGCCTGCTGACGGCAACGAGGAGACCGCGAGCAAGGACTACGCCGATTACATCATCAAACTTGCCGGCGACGAGTGGGATAGCGAAAAGGGCACCTGGAAGGACGCCGATAGCACCTACGCTAAGGCCTTCGCTGACGATGCCTTTACGGCTGATAGCGCTACCTACAAGCAGGCCATGACCGCCTATTACACCGCCTACCAGCAGTACTCTTCGCAGGCTTCGAGCGCCAGCTCCAAGTGGACCGAGTATGCTAACGGCCTGTATGCCAAGGCCAACATCAGCATCTATGGTCTGTTTGCATAAAGATCTGTCTGAGCCGCCGAGCGCGTAACCGAAATATCTGAATAAGCCCGCTAGAACGGATGTTGTTCTAGCGGGCTATTTGCGTTTAGGCGCTGGTGGCTAAATTATGCCTATCAATCTTTAAGTCCAAAAAGGTTATCGGCTTCATCGTCAGGCATATATTCCAGTACATCGCCCGGTTGGCAGTCGAGTGCCCGGCATATCGCGTCAAGAGTTGAAAAACGTATGGCAGAAACCTTGCCCGTCTTAATGCGTGACATATTGACCTGGGAGATGCCCACGCGTCCCGCAAGCTCTTTGGATGAGATCTTGCGTTCGGCGAGCATGCGGTCAAGCCGCAGAATAATCATGGATTCCCCCTAGAGCAACTCGTCATCTTGTTTTTGCAGGATATACCCGTAGCGGAAGATGCTGGCAATCAGGCAAATAATCAGGCCCGCAAAGAGCATGGAGGGCTCGAATAACTGGCCGGCGAACGCATCCGTAAAGCTGCCGCCAAATCCTGAGAGTATCATTCCCGTGATTACGGCACCAAGAAGCCTCACGGCAACGCCGCCGATAAGGAATAAATGTCCTACTCGACGAAGTGTCTGGTTACATTCAAGGTCAAAGGGCCTGCCTTCCTTTTCAATGTTTAAGAAAAGCCTGCGCACGCTTAGCGCGATGGTAAGCGCGAGGCATGTCATCAAGAGGCTCCCTATGGCAGTGTGACCATCGTGTGCGACGAGCATAAGTGGGGTCTGCGCATCGGTACCGACGATAGCCAGGCACGGCCCTTCGCCGCCTTGAAGTTCTACGGATTGGAGACACGACCCTTGGGAGAGGCTAGGCAATACGAGTAGAAGGTCAATCGCAATGACTGCGAGAAGTCCCAGAGCGAGCGCCACGGTGGTGCAGATTGTGGCCCATTTGCAGATGCGAGTGAGCTTCCTCAGATCGGCTATTGCCTGTTCACGGTCGATGGCTTCATTCGATTTGGATACGTTCCAGCGGATCATAGCTCCTCCAACCAATGTCTTGGATGATACTTGTATCTTATATCATATTTAATGATAAACGATAAACAATTACAGATTAGAGTAAGTAATGTTTGTGAGACGAATAGCGAGAGCTATGGCTCATTTTGGGTGTCGGAGTTTGGCGCGCGGGGGATGAGGACAAATGTCAAAACTTCCCTTGATCGCGCAAGCGCTCCATTGTGTTTCCCTAATTCATCTGGGAAAACGACTGCAAACGATTGCAAGTAACCGGTGAACGGTCGAAAACTACCGTTCACCGATAATCTCAAAACTGGTTCTAACTGGTATTAAGTCAAAAAGACCAATTCACATATCTTCACAATGACCTGCAATTTTTCTACACGCTATTTTTAGCCGCCCTGCGTTGTTTAGACACAGGAAAAGATCCGATCTTTTGCCAAAGCATTTCGGAACGGTTTCAAAACCGCAGGTAGAAGTGTTAACGACCGGTAAACGGTCGGTTTATCACCGTGAGCGGTGCAAAAACGTTTTACCGTATGAATCAACGAAAGCGACCTCTTCTGGGGTGATATAGTGAGAACAACACGTCACGTGGTTACTACCAGTTTAGAAACCACTGGTCTTCAAAGTACGCTTTCTAAGAAGCTTTAAGGGCGAGCGCCCGCTGGCTTCCGAAAATCATCGGACTCAGATCGTACACACCTTCGGAAGGGAAATTTGAATGGTTGGCTTTATTCTTACCGGTCATGGACAGTTCGCACCCGGCCTCGCAAGCGCTATCGCTATGGTTGCTGGCGACCAGCCCGCTTTTACCGTCGTTCCTTTTGAGGGCGACCAGGCTGCTTCCTACGGTGAGGATCTCCGCGCCGCTATTACCGCCATGCGCGAGGAGTGCGATGGCGTGCTCGTCTTTACCGACCTGCTTGGTGGCACCCCGTTCAACCAGGCGATGATGATTGCCCAGGATGTCGACAACGTCGAGGTTCTGACCGGCACCAACCTTCCCATGGTTATTGAGCTTCTGTTCCTCCGCGGCAACGCCACGCTCGCCGAGCTTGGCGAGCAGGCCGTGACCGTTGGCCAGACGGGCATCACCGCCCAGACGGTCGCATCCGTTGCCGGCTCCGACGAAGAGGATATCTTCGGCGACGAGGACGGCATCTAATGGCCGATTTCGGAGCCAACGTCCTGAGCTCCTCGGTCGCCCTTTTAGGCCTGCTTGTCATCATGGGCTTGATTTACACCATCTGGTCGCAAATCAACATGAAGAAGAAGCAGAAGTACTTCAAGGAGCTGCACACCGAGCTCAAGCCGGGTCAAGAGGTTCTTTTCGCCGGCGGTATCTACGGAACCGTCAAAGGCATCGAAGGCGAGAAGGTCCAGATCAAAGTCCGATCCGGAGCCGTCGTAGATGTTTCGCGTTACGCGATTCAGGAGATCAAGTAACTGTCGTCAGCAAATAACGAAAGGAAGCTGATCAACATGGCAGAACCCAACATTCTTCTTACCCGCATCGATAACCGACTGGTTCATGGTCAGGTTGCCACCCAGTGGAACTCCACCCTGGGCTCCAACCTCATCCTCGTCGCCAACGACGACGTGGCGTCCAACACCATGCGCCAGAACCTCATGAAGATGGCCGCTCCCGCCGGCGTCGCTACGCGTTTCTTCTCTCTGCAGAAGACCATCGACGTCATTGGCAAGGCGAGCCCGCGCCAGAAGATCTTCATCGTGGCCGAAACACCGGAAGACGTGCTTACGCTCGTCAAGGGCGGTGTGCCTATAAAGAAGGTAAACATCGGCAACATGCACATGTCGGAAGGAAAGCGCCAAGTCGCCACCTCCGTCGCAGTTAACGACGAGGATGTCGCTGCGTTTAAAGAGCTGCAGGAATTGGGGGTGGAGTTGGAGATCAGGCGCGTTCCGAGCACGCCTGTTGAGGACACGAGCAAGCTCTTCTCGTAATCCTCGTGATCCACGTTGTCAGGAGTGAAACCCTGACGTTCTGTACGTGAAATCCAAAGTGCGTACATACATTTTGAAAGGAGGAGCAAGATGGAATACTCGATCATCCAGATCGCTCTGGTCTTCGTCGTCACGTTCATCGCGGCAATCGACCAGTTTGACTTCCTCGAGTCTCTCTATCAGCCCATCGTCACCGGCGCCGTCATCGGTCTTATCCTTGGCGACCTCAACACCGGTCTTCTCGTGGGTGGTACCTATCAGCTCATGACGATCGGCAACATGCCGATCGGAGGCGCTCAGCCGCCTAACGCCGTCATCGGCGGCATCATGGCAGCCATTCTCGCTATCGCCACGGGCCTCGAGCCCAACGCGGCAGTCGGTCTCGCCATTCCGTTCGCTCTGCTTGGCCAGCTCGGCGTTACCCTGGTCTTCACGCTTATGTCCCCGCTTATGTCAACGGCCGATAACATGGCTCACAACGCGGACACCAAGGGCATCGAGCGCCTGAACTACTTCGCCATGGCTCTGCTCGGCCTGATCTTCGCTGTCGTCGTCACCCTGTTCTTCATCGCTGGCGCTACCATTGGTCAGACCATCGCTTCCGCCATCCCGACTTGGCTGCAGACCGGTCTGTCCGCTGCAGGCGGCATGATGCGCTTCGTCGGCTTCGCCGTCCTGCTCAAGGTTATGATGAACCGCGATATGTGGGGCTTCTTCCTCATGGGCTTTGGCCTCGCGCTCATCACCGTTGCCAACGATTCGCTGGCAACCCCTGCTCTGCTCATCCTCGCTCTCATCGGCTTCGGCATCGCTTTCTGGGACTTCCAGCAGCAGACCGAGCTGAAGGGTGCAGCTGTTTCTGACGGAGGTGACTTCGAAGATGGCATCTAATGAGTATGTGATCCCGGAGCACTACGAGGATCTCACTCCTGCTCCGCAGCTCGACCAGAAGACCCTCAACAAGATGGCTTGGCGCTCCTGCTTCCTGCAGGCATCGTTCAACTACGAGCGCATGCAGGCCGCTGGCTGGCTCTACTCCATCATCCCCGGTCTGGAGAAGATCCACACCAACAAGAACGACCTCGCGGCTTCCATGAGCCACAACCTGGAGTTCTTCAACACCCACCCGTTCCTTGTCACCTTTGTTATGGGCATCGTGCTTTCGCTCGAGCAGAACAAGGTTGACATCCCCACGATCCGCGCCGTCCGCGTCGCCGCAATGGGCCCGCTCGGTGGTATCGGTGACGCCCTGTTCTGGCTGACGCTCGTGCCTATCACGGCCGGCATCACCTCCAACATGGCCATCAACGGCAACGCCGCTGCACCGATCATCTTCCTGGTGATCTTCAACGTCGTCCAGTTCGCTCTGCGCTTCTGGCTCATGAACTGGTCCTACAAGCTTGGCACCAGCGCTATTGACGCTCTGACCGCCAACATGCAGGCCTTCACGCGTGCCGCTTCCATCATGGGCGTCTTCGTCGTCGGTTGCCTGGTCGTCACCATGGGTGGCACCCAGATCAACCTCCAGATCCCCAACGGCACCACCCGTGGTCTCTCCGCTACTACCGTGATCGTCTCCGAGAAGGAGGCCGAGAACTTCACCGGTATGGAGGGCATCGATACCGAGACCGCTGAGGCCGGTACCATCGCCATGACCGATAAGGACGGCAACGCCCTTACCGCTTCCGATGCCGACGGCAACGCTGTCGAGTGCGGCGTCACCGATCTGGGTAACGGCATGGAGTCCGTGACCTACGGCACCGTTACCGAGGATCCGGTCAACTTCTCTGTTGCCGACACCCTCAACACCATCGTCCCGAAGCTCGTCCCGCTTATGCTTACGCTGCTGCTTTACTACATGTTCGCTAAGCACAGCTGGACCCCGACCAAGGGCATTCTCCTGCTCTTCGTCCTTGGCATCCTGGGCGCTGGCCCGCTTGGTCTCTGGCCGAGCATCTGGTAAGGCTCTAGCTTGAGGGGTGTGTCCCTACGCGGCTCACACCCCGACCCCTTAAGCCATGTGTATGTTAAAAGCCGCGTGCTCGAAAGAGCGCGCGGCTTTTGTTTTCTTAATGATTCGGGTGTGGCAGACAGATAATGCATAACACCCTAGGTAGTTAGCCGAATTCGAGCAAAAGGGAGGATAGGATGGCGATCGGAGCGCGTAAGCAACCGCTGTACGATCAGCTGGTCGATATTCTGACCGAAAAGATTGACCATGAATATCGCGCCGGTGACATGATTCCTTCCGAGCGCGAACTTTCGGAGCGCTATGGTCTCTCGCGCACTACGGTACGCCTGGCTCTGCAGGAACTGGAGCGTTTAGGACTGGTGGTTCGGCAGCACGGTCGCGGTACCTTTGTGACCGACCGTTCGGCAAAAGCAACCAATCTTATGCAGTCCTACAGCTTTACCGAGCAGATGCGCGCGATGGGTCGAGAACCCGAGACCACGATTCTCGAGTTTTGCGAGATGGAGGCCGATAAGAATCTGGCTGAGCATATGGGATTGCGCATCGGTGATCGCATTTTTAAGCTCAAGCGCCTTCGCTCTGCCGACAACATGCCCATGATGGTCGAACGCAGCTATCTACCGGTTCGTCAATTTCTGTCCCTAAAGCGACCGCTGCTGGAGCGTAAGCCGCTTTACGATGTGATTGAGCAGGACTTTCAGCAAAAGATTCGCGTGGCCGAAGAGGAGTTCTATGCGAGCATAGCCCGTCCCACCGATGCCCACCTTTTGGGAATTGTCGAGGGCTCGCCTGTGCTCGATTTGGTCAGGACTACGTATAACGAGTCAAACGAGGTAGTGGAGTACACACTCTCGGTTGCTCGTGCCGATCAGTTTAAATACAAGGTTTACCACCAGCGCAGTAACTAGTGCTCGCATCGTTTCCATATGGTGATTCTTTGCATTTAACTGGTTACTACCAGATAACCAACCGAAGTGTATAATTGCACGTCAGAGGATTACTTCTAGAGAGAGGTATTAGAAATGTTCGAGAAGAGTGTCGAGGAGCTCACCGAGCTCGGCGCCCAGATCACCACGGCCGAGATTGCTCAGCAGCCCGAGCTTTGGCGTGATACGCTCAACATCTATCGCGAGAACAAGGAGGCCATCGAGGCCTTCCTGGCCGAGGCTCGCGCTATGGGCGAGGGTCGTCTGTCCGTTGTCTTCACCGGTGCCGGTACGTCCGACTACGTTGGCGATACCTGCGCCCCGTACCTGCGTCACGCTGGCAACACTGATCTCTACGACTTTAAGCCCATCGCCACGACCGACATCGTGAGCGCCCCGCGCGACTTCCTGCGCGCCGAGGATCCCACGCTCGTGGTTTCCTTTGCCCGCTCTGGCAACAGCCCCGAGAGCCTTGCCGCCGTTGCCGTTGCCAAGGAGCTCGTCCACAACGTCAAGTTCCTCAACATCACCTGCGCTCCCGAGGGCAAGCTTGCCGTCGAGTCTGCCGATGATCCCAATGCGCTGACGCTGCTCATTCCGCGCGCCAACGACAAGGGCTTCGCCATGACCGGTTCTTATTCCTGCATGACCCTGCTCTCCACCCTTATTTTCGACACTGCCTCTGACGAGCAGAAGGCCGAGTGGGTCGAGACGATTGCCAAGATGGGCGAGGAGGTCATCTCCCGTGAGCCCGAGATCGCCGATTACCTGGCTGGCGATTTCAACCGCGTGACCTACTTGGGTTCTGGCTCCTTCGGTGGCCTTGCTCAGGAGAGCCAGCTCAAGATCCTCGAGCTCGCTCACGGTCTGGTCGCTACTTCCTACGACACCTCCATGGGCTATCGTCACGGACCTAAGTCCTTCGTCGACGATAAGACGCTCGTCTTCGTGTTCGTCAACAACGACGCCTACACCCGTCAGTACGACATCGACATCCTCAACGAGATCGGTGGCGACGAGATCGCTCAGCACACCATCGCCGTTCAGCAGGAAGGTGCCACCGTCTATGAGGGTGAGTCCTTCACCTTTAAGGGCTACGAGGCACTTCCCGAGGGTTACCTTGCTCTGCCGTTCGTGATGTTTGCCCAGGCTATCAGCCTGCTCAACTCCGTCCGCGTGGGCAACACGCCCGATACGCCGAGCCCCACCGGCACGGTCAACCGCGTGGTTAAGGGCGTGACGATTCACCCCTTCACCGCTTAATCGCGTCCCCCTGTAAGGGCGCCCGTCCGCTCATAACGGCGGGCGGGCGCTTTTTGTTTTACGTGAGCTGGGTATAAGCATTACCACAGTCAACTGCTTTAGAAGCGAGGAGTGCATATGAGCACGTACGCAATTAAGGCTGACAAGTTCTTCTTGCCGGCAGGCCCGCAACTGGGCGGCTATCTTATGGTCGAGGATGGCGTTTTTGGCGCCTGGCAGGCCGACGAGCCCTCTTGCGAGATTAAGGACTACACGGGATCGTGGATCGCACCGGGTATGGTCGATACTCACATCCATGGCTTCTACAACCACTCAACTACCGATAACGATCCCGAGGGCATCGATATCAGCTCAACCGAGCTCGCCCGTCGCGGTACCACCAGCTGGCTGCCCACGACGTTCACCGATGGCGTCGAACAGATCAAGGACGCCTGCGCTGCTATCGCCAAGGCGGACGAGGGCCGCGGCCCCGACTTCTGCGGTGCCCGCATTCAGGGCATCTACCTGGAGGGCCCCTTCTTTACCATGAAGCACGTGGGCGCGCAGAACCCCGCTTACCTGATTGACCCCTCCGAGGAGGTTTTCGACCAGTGGCAGGAGGCTGCGGGCGGTCGCATCGTTAAGAGCGCCATGGCCGCCGAGCGCGACGGTGCCGCTGCTTATGCGGCTGCTCTGAACGCCAAGGGCGTGGTGACCAGCATCGGTCACTCCGACGCCACCTACGATGAGTGCATCACCGCTATCAATGCCGGTGCCAGCTGCTTTACGCATACCTATAACGGCCAGCGCGGTCTGCATCACCGTGAGCCCGGTGTCGTGGGTGCTGCCATGTCCACGCCCGAGACCTACGCCGAGATCATCTGTGACGGCAAGCACGTAAACCCTGCCGCCATCAAGGCACTGCTGCAGGCAAAGGGCTGGCAGCACACGGTGCTCATCACCGACTGCCTGGGCTGCGGCGGCATGCCCGAGGGCAGCTACACCAGTGGTGGCATGGACGTCATCATGAAGGACAACCTGTGCTGGCTCGCCGACGGCAAAAGCATTGCCGGCTCGGTGCTCACGCTTGCCCAGGGCGTCAAGAACATTGTCGATTGGGGCATCGCCAGCGCTGATATCGCCATTCGCATGGCAACCGAGGTGCCGGCTCGCTCTGCGCACATCGAGGATAAGTGCGGCAGCATCATGCCGGGTCGCGACGCCGACTTTGTCGTGTTCGACCATGAGCTCACCCTCGTCGAGACGTATGTTGGCGGCCAGAGCGTCGGCAACGCCTTTACCGATTAACGATAGAAAAAGACGGCGGGCCCGAATCTGCTCGGACCCGCCGTATGGGTTAAACGCTCAAAAGCACCTTAACAGTTACAGCTTGTTAATGATCTTCTTTGCCGTGCGCTTGACGCCGGCCACAAGACCCCCCGCGGGATGCTCCTTTTCGTATGCTAGACGCTTCTCGCGCTTGGCGTACTCTTCGACGATGATGTCGCCATACTCGTCTTCGATCTTGTCGAAGAAGTCGACGGCGCCCTTAATTTCCTCAGCGGTCGGGTGTCCCTTCTGGACGCCGCCGGTGAGTTTGAACGGCCCCCACGTATCAAAGCCGGGACAGCCGTAGACGCCCATAAAGATGGCCTGCCTCATGCGGCAGATGCCATCGATATCCTTGCCGTACCACTTGTTTTTGCCACCGTAGGTCATAAGGCCAAACACCTTGTCCTGCGGCTGCAGCACGTTCGTGAGCACGCGTGCCATGTCCTTGTCGATCTCGGAGTAATAGATGCCCGTGGCGACACCGATCAGATGGTATTCGTGCAGGTCGGGGTACTCGTTTTTACCGAGTGACTTCACGTCGAGGGTATCGATCTCGGGGTGCGCCTCGACGATGGCGTCCACGAGCTTTTTCGTATTGCCGTGGTGGTGTGAGGCATAAAGGATGATGGTTCGCATAAGAAGGCCTTTCAGCTGTAATTGCATCAATGTCTGTATGGTACCCCGTTGCATGGCTGGGAAACCGGACGCATCGATGAACGTGCGGGTTTGTCCTTTGGTCAGGGCCGAGACGGGTTCTTGCGAGCAAAAAGCAGTTGTTCGAAAGGATGGACAATGGAATACGCTCTCTCCAACGATTCGATTTCTATCAAGGTCTCCACGGCCGGTGGTTCGTTTACCTCGATTGAGGCTGGAGGTCGCGAGTACTTGTGGCAGGGCGATCCCGCCGTGTGGTCCGGCCAGGCACCGATTTGCTTCCCGATTTGCGGAGGTTTGCGCGATAACAGCGCCATGACGTTTGCCGGACATCATGTGAAGCTCGCCCGCCATGGGTTTGCGCGCAAACAGGAGTGGAAGCTGCTGAGCCAGAGCGAGAACGAGCTGGCGATGTGCCTGGCTTCGGAGGATAACGCCGCGCTGCTGAGCGATTATCCGTATCCGTTTAAGCTTGTCGCCCGCTATACGCTCGAGGACGCCGCCGTGCGCGTCTCCTATGAGGTTACCAACGAGGGCACCGAGGACATGCCTTTCTTTATCGGTGGACACCCCGGCTTTAGGTGTCCGCTCGACGAGGGTGAGTCCTATACGGACTACGAGTTGCGTTTTGAGAAAGACGAGGCTGCGGAGCTTTGCACCGCCGTTCCCTCGACCGGATTGATCGATGTGGACAGGCGCTCCAAGAACCCCATGGTGGGAAAGACGCTGCCTTTGTCGCATGAGCTCTTCGATTTTGCGGAGACCATCTTTGACGTGCTCGAGAGCCGTCAGGTCACGCTTTCCAAAAAGGGCGAGGACAAGGGCGTCCGCCTGAGCTTTGAGGGCTTCCCATATCTCATTGTGTGGAGCAAGCCCGAGGGCGATTTTGTGGCAGTTGAACCCTGGGGCGGCCTTTCGACCTGCTCCGATGAGGACGACGTGCTTGAGCACAAGCGCGGCTGCCTTATCGCCAAGCCCAAGGAGACCGTCGTTCGCTCGTTCACGATTGAGATTCTGTAATTCCGTTTTGTCGACTCGTATCGCGAGGCACAAGGAGCCTGCGAGATAAGGAGCTAAAAATGATCCTCACCGTTACGATGAACCCGTCTGTCGATACGCGCTATCAGCTCGATGAGCTCGTCATCGACGACGTCAACCGTGTGACGCCCGAAAAGACCGCCGGCGGCAAGGGCCTCAACGTGGCCCGTGTGCTGGGTCAGCTGGGCGACGACGTTGTGGCAACCGGTCTGCTCGGCGGCCACATGGGCGCCTACATGGCTGAGCTCATGGACGCTAACGGCATTAAGAATGATTTTGTGCCCATCAAGGGCGAGACTCGCATTTGCCTCAACATCCTCCACGCCGGCAACCAGACCGAGCTGCTCGAGAGCGGCCCGACGATTGCCCCCGAGGAGCTCGATGCCTTTACCGCAAAGTTCGCCGAGCTTGCGAGCAAGGCCGACGTCGTCACCATCTCGGGTTCGTTGCCCCGCGGTGTCGAGGCAGACTACTATGCCAAGATCACGGGCATTGCCGAGAACGCCGGCGCCAAGGTGCTGCTCGATACCTCGGGTGCTTCGCTCGAGGCCGCCCTTAAGTCCGAAATTAAGCCCGAGCTGGTCAAGCCTAACCTGACCGAGATCAACGGCCTTTTGGGTACGAGCTTTACCACCGACGATGTGGACGAGCTCCGCGCCGCGCTCGCCTCTGATGCCCGCTTCTCCGATATCCCCTGGGTCGTCGTGTCCATGGGCGCTGCCGGCTCCGTTGGCTTCCACAATGGCCGTGCGTTCCGCGCAAAGACGCCCGATATCCCTGCCGTTAACGCCACGGGCTCTGGTGACTCCACTATCGCTGGCTTCGCGCATGCCATTGCTGCTGGCGCGGACGACGAGACGGTGCTGCGTACCGCCAACACCTGCGGCAAGCTCAATGCCATGGATCCTATGACTGGCCACTTGGTCATGGATCGTTGGGACGAGGTCTACAACGGCGTTGTCGTGACCGAGCTGTAGGAGCTTGTGCTGCGGCCCCGGCATCGCTTGCTAGCTCATGTCGACGACAAGTGCAGTAGCATTATGCCGGGGCACGACTCCGACTTTGTCGTGTTCAGTCCCGACCTTACCCTGGTCGAGACGTATGTGGGCGGCAACAGCTTTGGTAATGCGTTTGCCGAGTAGCCGCCAAGGAAACGATCCGAGAGGGGATTTAGATGATTTACGGTGCATTGGGCGATATCGAGGAGTATCGCGGAATGCTCAAGGGCCTCGACGTGCTGATCGACTGGCTCGAGGAGAACGACCCGGCGCAGCTCGAGGTCGGCAGCCATCCGATTCTGGGCGACAAGGTCTATGCGAACGTCATGGCTCCCACGACGCGTCCCGAGGCCGAGGCTCACTATGAGACGCATCAGCGCTATCACGACCTGCAGATCGATGTCGAGGGTCGCGAGGCCTTTAAGGTTGCCACGGGCAGCCTGACGTTGGTTCAGGAGTTTGACGAGAAGGACGACTACGATCTGGTCGATTCCGACGCTTCGATCGCCGGCGATCTTGCCGACGACAAGTTCGCGCTGTTTGTTGCCGGCGAGCCTCACATGCCCACGCTCGAGTTCCCGGGCGATGGCGCACAGCCGGTCAAAAAGATTTGCTTTAAGCTGCTTGCAGATGCTTACTGGGAGGAGTAGCGAGCTACTCGGCTGAGTTGTTCGTATGCTGGCGTGATTCCATTGAGGAGCGCGCTTGAGCCCCGTTAATCGCGGTTCCCTTGGGGATTGCGGTTGGCGGGGCTTTTTTGTTGAGTAGGGGAGTTGCCGGCGGCGTTTTGCTTGGATTTATTTGCGAAGAACATCGGCTAGCCGCAGGATTGAAATCATCGACCGATAAGTGAGTTCCACTTTTTCGCCCGCAAGCAGTCGTTTCGAGCCAATCTCATCTAGCCCCACAAGCCGAGAAAACAGCGGGCCGCTCATCGTGCCATCGTCAATTGATTCCCTTATGGTCTTCAAAACGTCCGTATCATGAAGCGATGCCGAGCTGTAGGGGGCAACACGAGCGGAACTCTCAATTAACGACGAGACAAAAGGATGGAGATGCTTTGGACATAGTCCATCAAACACCACAACCCCATTGTCGTTCGAGCCGACCAGGCGCCAAGTATAATGATCGACCCAGTCATCTCCGTCATATATGGCGTCCATGAGCAACTTCCCGTCTAGAGAGAGAAACCTATTTGGACATCGGGGCGCAAGACCGCAATCCATATCGGGCCTGCAGCAGCTCCAACCCAACGCACCACATAGGTTCCCTTTCGTACATGTGTATCAATCTGCCCCGAAATGCCGGTGAATGCAATTCCAGACCCGTTTGTCGGATAGCAATCGACGTATTTTTTGTTTTCCGCTCACAACCTTGTATAGATATATCGTTTCAGCAAAAGAGAAGGTATCGTGACTATTTTAGATCTATATGGCCAATTCGAGCCCTCGCCATGGCAATTGTTGCAGCTGGGTTTCTTTTCATTAAAATTTCACTTTGGTAAATCCCCGCCCCTAAGCATTAAACCCGAAGTCCACCGAGTGGGCGAATTCCGGCGGATGTGCGCCTGAAATCGGTAACAAAAAAAGCCGCCCGAAGGCGGCTATCTTGTGCAATGGAGCCAGCGACCGGGCTCGAACCGGTGACCCCCGCTTTACGAGAGCGGTGCTCTACCAACTGAGCTACGCTGGCGGCCATGTGGTGACGCAACTGAGGCGTCAACGGCTGTCTATGATACGGGACATCGCACATCCGCGCAAGTGTTCTGACGGCTTTTCTCACTTTAAATGCACTAATATTGGAGACGTGATGTCTTGCTCTTACGGGTCTCAAGCAGAATGGGGCAGTGATGATTCAACCCAAGATTCTTCTCACGCGCATCGATGATCGGTTTATTTACGGGCAAGACGTTGAGCTGTGGAATGAGGCGGTTGGTTCCAACCTCGTCCTGATCGTTAACGACGAGATTGCGGCGGATTCGCGCAAGTGGGCGCCTATGAGGGTCGCGGTGCCCGAGGGCGTGTGGACACGGTTTTTCTCGGTGCAAAGGGCCATCGACATCATTCATACCGCAACGCCGCGCCAATTGATTCTGATCATGGTGGCCTCACCCGCCGATGCACTCGCGCTGGTTAAGGGTGGCGTGCCGATCACCAAGATCAGCATTGGCCATATGCAGGCAGGGGAGGGCAAGCATCCCGCAGCGCCCGCAGTCGCCGCAGACGATGCGGACGTCGCTGCTCTCAGAGAGCTGCAAAAGCTCGGCATAGAACTAGAAATCCGCTATCTCCCCAGCTCCAATCCCGACCCCATCGGCAATCTGTTCAACTGATCCCTTGGGGACGGAGAAAAACGAATCATTTTGCCCTTGCGAGGGACGCGTGCGATGCTGCCTGTCAAAAACAATGCCCATTTACTACGTTTGATCGGCTATCGCCGAGCATGTCGAATTTGAGAAAAACAAAACCGACGCTCCTATAAGTTGTCAATAGGCAGTTTGCGGGAGCGCTCCCTTCAATTCGCACAGGAGCTCGT
>CABUJH010000035.1 GCA_902491895.1 uncultured Collinsella sp.
GGCGTGTGGTCCATGCCGACAGGCTGGCCGGCGCCTGCCCAGGCGGTCTCCCACTCGGTCATGAGCGAGGGGTCGGCCATGATGGAGGCCGCGGTGGTCAGGTCCTGACCGAGCTTTTGGCCGTAACCAAAGGCGTTGGCAAACTGGACGAGCGAGCTGGCGCCGATCTCGTTGGCCACCTGGCCAAAGACGACGTTGGACGACACGGCAAAGGCCTGTTGCAGGCTGATGGTACCGTAGCTCTCGTTGGCGTAATTGGTGACCGGCGCGTTGCCGATATCCATGGAGCCGGGCGCCTGGTACGTGCTGGTAAGGCTGGCGGTGCCGGTTTCGAGCGCCGCGGAGAGTGTGACGACCTTAAAGGTCGAGCCCGGGGTATAGAGAGCGTCCATGGCGCGGTCGTACATGGAGCCGTCCTCGCCACCGCCCGACTGCATCAGGGCATCGATGTTGGTGTTGTCATAGGTGGGCGAGCTTGCGCATGCGAGGACCGCGCCGGTGCGCGGATCCATAACCACCACGGCACCCTTAAAGCCCTTGAGTGCCTGCTCGGCAGCCGTCTGGATGCGCGAGTCGATGGTGAGCTTGGCGGTGTTGCCCGGTTGGTTTTGGCCCGCGAGCGACGCGAGGGCGTTGTCCCAGCTGGAGTAATCCTTGGAGCCGGTGAGCGTTTCGTTCATGACGCTCTCGACACCAGCGGTGCCGTACTGCTGGCTTACATAGCCCACCACGTGAGCGGCCATGTTTCCGTTGGGGTAGGAGCGGGCGTAGGTGCCGTCTTCCTGTTGCAGCGACTCGGCCAGCGTCACGCCGTCGGACGTGATGATGGAGCCGCGCTGGATGTACTTGGAGCGGGCGATGGTGTGGTTGTTGGTCGGCATGTCCTGATAGTCCTTGGCCTTGATGACCTGGACATAGGTGAGGTTGCCGATAAGGATGGCGAATAGTGCCGTAAAGGCGAGCACGGCGCGGGTCAGTCGATTGGCGAGCGCCACGCGGCCGAGCACACCGGATTCGGGCGTGTCGAGCAGGCGACGACGCATGCGCGAGCCGGCGGAGTGGCTGCCGCGGGTATACGAAGACGAAGTGGCGAAGCGCGTGCCGGCCGGGGAGGACGCCGAGGCGACCTGGTCGTCGGTGATGGCGGCCATGGTGCCGGTGCCGGTGAGCTCGGCCTCGCGACCGGTTGCCTCGTCACCGGCGCGCAGCAGCAGCGCGACGATGATAAAGCTTGCCAGCAGCGAGGAGCCACCCTGGCTCATAAAGGGCAGGGTGACGCCGGTCAGCGGGATCAGGCGGGTAACGCCGCCAACGATCAAGAACGCTTGGAAGCTGATAGCGGCCGTAAGACCGGTGGCGCTAAAGGCGGCAAGGTCGGACTTGGCACGGGCTGCCGTGGTCAGGCCACGTACGGCAAAGAGCATAAACAGGATAAGAACGGCGCCACCGCCCAAAAGGCCCATCTCCTCGCCGATAGCCGAGAAGATAAAGTCGGACTCGACGACGGGGATGTTGTTGGCCATGCCGTTGCCAATGCCGACGCCAACAAGGCCGCCGTCGGCCAGCGAGAAGAGGGACTGGACAATCTGGTAGCCCTGGCCCTGTGCATCCTTAAAGGGATCGGCCCAGATCTGGAAACGAACCTGGACGTGCGACAGGAACTTGTAGGCGCCCACGGCCCCCACGGCCAAGAGCACAAGGCCGATGATGACATACGAGAAGCGACCCGTGGCAACGTAGAGCATCAGCAAGAAGATGGTGTAGAACAGCAAGGCCGAGCCCAGGTCACGTTCGAAGACAACGACGAGCAGGCATACGCCCCAGACTGCGAACAGCGGCAGCAGCAGGCGCAGACGCGGAATCTTAAGACCCAAGATCTTGCGGTTGGAGATAGAGAGCAGTTCGCGGTTCTCGGCCAGGTAACCGGCTAGGAACAGCACGATAAAGACCTTGGCGAACTCGCCGGGCTGAATGGTAAAGCCGGCGATGCGAATCCACAGTTTAGAGCCCGAGATCGTGGTGCCGATAAAGATGGGCAGCATCAGCAAGATGATGCCGATGATGCCAAAGGTGTACTTGTAGCGCATGACCACGTCGAGGTTTTTGACCAGCGCAAGCGTCCCCACCATCAACGCCACCGAGATAAACAGGATGACGAGCTGCGAGATGGCGAGCGTGGGCGCCAAGCGCGTCACAAACGTGATGCCAATGCCCGAAAGAACAAAGACGATGGGCAGGATGGCCGGGTCGGCGCCGGGTGCCAGAATGCGCACGGCGATATGCGCCGCGGCGAAGGCGGCAAAGAGACCGATCGGAACGGCAAGTGTCTCAAACGAGATGGCGGCGCCTGCGGTGAGCACGTACATCGCATACAGCAGGATGACGGGGAACGCCGAGGCGATGAGTAAGAGCAGTTCGGTATTACGGCGACTCATAAGCGGCACTCCCTTTCTAATTCTTATCGGAGGCTTCGGCCTCGGCGGACTGTTCGGCGGTATTCTCGGAATCCGATTCGGAGGTCGAACCCTGGTCGGTGTTATTGCGGATCGTTTGCGCGTCGATCACCTGACGGGTCTGCTCCTCGTCGATCTGATGGCGGTACTTGGAGATGGTGTCCTGTGCGTCGTCGATGCTCGTCTGCTGAATACCTGCCTTAAGGCGATTTTGTGTGTCTTCGGGCAGGTCGGACAGTTTGATGGTGGTCGTGCTGTCGAGCCAGTGCAGCTTAAGGCCGAGCGGCTTGCCGGGAATGCCCCGGTAGACCGCGACGGTGTCCTTGTAGGTGCCCAGGTAGTACGAGCCGGTGATGCCTGCGTAGGCCCAGATGGCTGCTGCCAGCACAAAAGCGATGCCCAGTACGGTGGCAATGGTGATGTTGCGGCGGCGGACGCGCTTTGCCTCGCGCATGACGCCATCGTCGACCAGGTCAACGACAAGCACGGTGACGTTGTCATGCCCGCCGGCGACCAGTGCCGCGTCAACAAGGTTGTCGACGCAAATCTGCGCGGTCGAGGACTGCGTGGCGATGTTTTCGATATCGCTATCGGGAATCATGCTCGAAAGACCGTCCGAGCACAGGATCAGGCGGTCGCCTTCCTCGATATGCAGGGTAAAGTGGTCGGCATACATTGCGGGATCCGAGCCCAGCGCGCGGGTGATGACCGAGCGGTTGGGGTGGACGCGAGCCTCGTCTGCCGTAATCTCGCCGGCGTCCACGAGCTCCTCCACATAGGAGTGGTCGCGGGTCACGCGGATGAGCGTGCCCTCGTGGAGCAGATAGGCGCGCGAGTCGCCCACGTGGGCGATAGCGAGCATGTCGTTTTCGATATAGGCGCAGGTTGCCGTGCAGCCCATGCCAGGCTTGCCAAGCCCGTTGAGCGCAGCCTCGATGACCGCGGCGTTTGCAGCTTCGACGGCGGCCGCCAGTCGTGCGGCGTCGGCTGCCTGCGGCGCTGTCTTGGCAATGGTCTCGACGGCGATGGAGGAGGCTACCTCACCGGCGGCGTGGCCGCCCATGCCGTCGCATACGCAAAAGAGCGGCGATTGCACCAGATAGGAGTCTTCGTTATGCGGGCGCACACAGCCAACATCGGAGCGGGCGCCCCACATGAGCTGCGTGGTCGTGCCGGCGTCGTAGGTCGAGTCAGTCTCGACGCGCTCGTCGGTCAGCGGCTCAAAACTCATGGTCGAGCCGGGGTCCTTAAGCTTGGCCTCCACGGCGGCAACGTCAATCTCGGCCGTATCGCCGGGCGAGACGGTGTCGGCATCGTTGCTCGGGTCGTTGACGTTGGGCGTGGCGGGCTCTTCGGTTGTACGGTCGACAGGCTCGTCGTCTTGCGGGGCGACGGCTGCAGACTCGGGCGTCGCGAAGTGCGCGGGCGCGGGCGTGCCGTGGGATTGGGAGACATCCTCCGTCGTTGCTGCGGGTACGACTTCGGTTACAGACTGCATGGCTTCGGGCGCCGATGCGTCCGCGGGGGAGGGCGCCGCCGCGGGTTCCGGTGCAGATGCGGACTCGGGTGCTGCGGCGGGTGCCGGCGCTACGGGAAACGCCGGTGCCGCGGGCTCGGGAGCCGCAAATACCGCGGAGCTCTCGGTAATCGCCGTGGCGACGGGTTCGGCAAAGTGAGCCGGCGCGGGCATGTCTTGCGGGGCCGCGGGCTGCTCGGTAGCGGCGTGCACGCCGATGGGGGTGTTACCGCCGTCAGCGTTGTCCTCGGTATCCTCGTCGTCGGTCAGCGTCGGATATTCTTGCGTTACATGCGAAAGAGGCAGGGAGAACACAGTGTCCTCGGGCTCCACGGGCGCATGGCCCGCCGGGGCGGCATGAGCCGGCGCGGTCGCGGGGGCGGCCGACGTCTCTGGCATGGTTGCGGACTTGTTCTCCTCGTCGATCATCGACGGTTCACCTTCATGACCACGTCGCCAATCTGGACTTCGTCGCCCTCGCGCAGCGTTGCGGGTTCCACCAGCTGGCGGCCGTTGACGAGCGTGCCGTTAAGCGAGTTGAGGTCCTCGATAATAAGTGCCGGACCCTGCAGCGAAAAACGCGCATGCGAGGCCGAGACAAACGGTTCGTTGATGCAGATGTCCGACGACGGCGAACGGCCGACGATGACGGGACCGAGCATATCCACGTGGATGCCGCGGATGCCGCGCGGGCCCTTGTCCACATCGATCGTCCAGATGGCCGAGTCGCGGCGCTGGCCGCGGACGAGCCCCACGCCGGTCTTCATGACGGCAAACAGGAAGATATAAAGCAGGACGACCAGGACGATGCGGCCTGCAAACAGGACGATATCGATGTTCATAAGCGACTATCCCCTAAATTCGAACGTGCTCAGGCCAAACGTCAGCAGGTCGCCGTTGCGCAGCGGGCAGCGCGTGATGCGACGGTTGTTGACGAGCGTGCCGTTGGTGGAGTTGAGGTCCTCGATCGACCAGTCCGAGCCGGTAAAGGTGAGCTGGGCATGACGGCGCGACACGTTGGGGTCGCGCAGGGCGATGTCGGAAACCGAGCGCTCGCGACCGATGGTCACCTGTGCGGAGGTGATGGCGTGGCTCTCGCCGCTCACGACGTCGACGAGCTGGGCGAGCGGACGCTGCGGGGCGCGAGAGCTTGCCATGTTGGAGGCGATGCTGGCTGCGGCGCCAAGGCCAGCGGCGGCGCCGGTCGCGGCGGCTCCGCCCATGCCGGCAAGCGCGTCGCGCGAGACGGTTTGGGGCACGGGGATGGGTGCGGCGGCGGGATCGGGCATATTGGGCGCAAAGGGGTCGGCCACGGCAAGCGGGTCGGGAGTGGCAGCACGAGGTGCCGGCTGCTGCTGCGGCATAGCAGCGGGGTGTTGCTGCGGGGCGGCAAACTGCTGCTGGCCGGCGCGCGGGGCGCTGGCGGCACGGCTCGCGGCTGAGTTGTTCTGGCCCAGGCCGTTTTGGTAGGCGCGCTCTTCCTCGTACAGGCGACCGAGCGTAGGGGCATCGACGTTCTCGGCAAAGACCGAGAACTTGCCGCCGCGCAGCTGCGGGTCGATCATAAAGCGAACGAGGGGCTCGCCGACAAAGACGTAGCGGCGCTTTTCGGCCTGCGCTTTCACAAACTCGCGGACCTCGCGCGAAAGCTCGGGATAGAACGGGGCGAGCATGGGATCGTCGTCGGCGGCAATCAGGATGGTATAGAGCGCCGGCGCGGTGTTGACGCCGTTGATCACCAGAGTCTGATCCTCCATGTCGCGAGCGGCCTGCTTGGCAAGCTTCTTAAAGGAGAACGGGGCACGGGTGGCACCGAAGATGCCGGCCACGTGGTCCTCGAAGATGTTCAGGAAGTTCACGAAAGATCACTCTCCGTATAGGTTCTTTGGTATCCGAGCAAATATAGGCATATCCCAACGATTATAGAGGATAGGGTTCCCGCAACCGCCGCCTTGACGACGACCGCGGCCGCAAGGCTGGCAATTTCCATATGGTGTGCAAGACAGAGCGACGCCGCGGTGCCTATTCCGCAGCCGGCGATGGCAGCGATTGCAGCCAGGTTCGAGCCCTGCTCGGCACGCTTGGCATGGGCGTTGAGCAGCAGAGATGTCAGTGCAGCTGTCGCCGCGACGAGCACGACGGCAGCCCAGAAGAGCATGTCTCCCAGCGCCGCGGCAACATTGCCGAGCCCCAGCACGCCTCCGGCGGAAAGCGCAACCGTAGCCAGGCGGCCAAAAAGCGCGCCCATCCCCGTGGCGGCCGCGGCGCTTGCCGGGCCGAGCCAAAAGGCAGCGATGCCGGCGGCGACCCCGGCGGCAAGGAGGACGTCGCCCGTTAGACAGCCAAGTGCCACCGCGCAGGTGAGCGCGGCGCTCGCGGCGGCCTCGGTGCGGCCCCAGGCGATCCACCAACCGGATATGGTGGCGGCAAAGAGCACCGCGACGGGCAGCATCGACAGGATGCCCTGCGCCTGCATGGTGGCGTTGGCCATAAGTACCAAAAAGCCCACGGCCGAGATGGCCGAGCCAATCTGCGGGGCCAGGCCGGCGGCCGCCCCAATCGCGATGGCCGCGGCAATAAGTCCGGGAAGCGCCGCGACGCCAGCCGTCTGCATGATCAAAAAGCTAAAGGCACCACACGCTAGCGCCGAGATGGCGCGCATGGTGTAATCGCGCGCGTGGCTCCAGCGCGTGCCGGCCCAGCCAAGCGCGGGGTCGACCTCGATGGTGTCGTCCTCATAGGGCAACGATTCGATATCGTCCGCCGCGCGCTCGTCATCCGACAGCTCGCCCACCATCTGCTCCAGGCTGCGACGCCCCTCGCGCACGCTGCCCAAGCCGGCGAGCAGCTGGTCGCAAAATGCCTCGATGCTGTTGGGGCGGTCTTGCGGCATGGGGGAGAGGGCACTCATGAGCGCAGCCTCGGCTCCCGGGGGAAAATGCGGGATGAGCTCGCTGGGGTAGGTGGCGCCGCCGATGATACGGCCGAGCGAGTCGCCGGGCGTGGCGGCCATAAAGGGAGCGCTGCCGCACAGGCCCTCGTAGATCACACAGGCGAGGGCAAAGACATCGGCGCGCTCGTCAACCGTGCCAGTCTCGATGTCGAGCTGCTCGGGCGGCATGTAGCCGATGGTGCCGCCGCGCGAGCCGCCAAAGCCGCCGGCAGACGACAGCCGCGCCATGCCAAAGTCGGTGAGCTTTACATTGCCCGAGTGGTCGATGAGCACGTTGGCAGGCTTAATATCCAGGTGGAGCACGCCGTTGCTATGGGCGAAGGTGAGCGCCTGGCCCAGCGCGTCGGCAATTGCCGCGGCCTCGTCAAGGGTGAGCGAATGACCGTCCACGCGATGCAAAAACTCGGCTAGGGACATACCGTCGACATATTCCATGACGAGGTAGGCATAGGCGGTATCGTGCGTAAAGTCGATAACCTGCACGATATTGGGATGTTGAAGCATGGCGGCAGTGTGCGCCTCGCGCAGGACATCCATGATGTCGCTGGCGGGCATGCCGGCACCGTTGATAAGAGGGATGCGCTTAATGGCCACGCGACGGCGCAGGTGCGTGTCGCGGCAAATCTCGATGGAGCCAAAACCGCCGGTCGCGAGCGTCTCGAGCGGCTGGAACCGCTTGAGCAGCTCGCGAGAGCTGGTGCCCTCCAAGGGAACGTCCGGCGAGAACCGGGCGGTATGTTGCGAGAAAAGCGGCATGGCCAACCCTCGTGCGTTTAAAGTTCATTTGCGAGCGGCGGGCGCGGAGCCGAGCCGTTCGCGGTGGCATAGATGCTGCTAGTGTAGCACGCTCGGGTGCATGGTGAAGGTAGCGGGGCGAGGTGGCCTGTCTGACTTGGCCTGTCTGACTTGGCCTTAGCGCTTCTTCTTGTTCTTCTTCTGCTTGCGCTGCTTGGCCTTTGCATTCTTAGGCTCGCTTTCCTGCTTGGCCTTGGCAGCGGCCTTTTCGGCCTTCATCTTCTTGCGTTTGGTCTCGATGCGCAGCTTTTTGTTGATGCGCGCCTTGAGGAAGGAGCCAAACTGCTCGGCATCACCACGTACAAAGGTGTCCTTGGGGATCGTCACGCCCTGCTCGGCGAACATGGCCACAAAGATGCGCTCGCCGTCGAGCACGTGGTCGAGCTTCTCAAACGGGAAGAACTGCGACTTGCCGCTCTTGCCCCAGACCATCAGGCCGTCCTCGTTGGCGGCGACGCGGCGGTAGCGGCCGCCCATGGACTCGTCGGCCTCGACGGCATCGATAAAGTCGCGCGCAAGCGTATGGTGCAGATTTTTGCTCCACCAGGCCAAAAAGGCGCCGAATACGATCAGGACGACGCCGAACTTGATCCAGTTGCCGCCGGCCACCAGCATGCCGATGCCGATGAGCGCGGCAATCGCAGCGGCGACGTACAGGGAGCCGCGGCGCCTGGGCGAGGCAACCAAGCGGGCGAAATCGGTGACGAGGTCGTTTTCGTACTGATACTCGTTGAGGTACAGAATGCCGTCATCGGCTGCGGCCTGCTCCTCGAGCGCGACCTCGACCTGGTCGGCTGCTTCGGAGGGAACGAGGTTGCTCTCTGCGTCTGCCATGCTCTTTGGACTCCTATCGCGGCGGGCTCGCCGTACGGGTTATTATGGATACAGTATGCCGTGCGACTGCATGGCCGCCGCGGCAACAAGACTCAGTATACCCGGGGGAGCACCCATGGAATCGTTGTACCGAAAGTATCGCCCGCTCACCTTCGACTCCGTGGTGGGCCAGCAGCATATCGTCTCGACGCTCGAGCACGCCATCACCGAGGGGCGTCTGTCCCACGCGTACCTGTTCTGCGGACCGCGTGGCACGGGCAAGACCACTATGGCGCGCATCCTTGCCAAGGCGCTGCTCTGCCGCAACGCCGAGGCGGCGCGCGCCGAGGGTGCGAGCGGCTGCATGCCCGACGGCACCTGTGAGGAATGCGAGCTCATCGCCGAGGGCAACCACCCAGACGTCTACGAGCTCGATGCCGCAAGCCGTACCGGCGTGGACAACGTGCGCGAGGAGATCATCAACTCCGTCAACTTTGCCCCGGTGCGCGGCAAGTACAAGATCTATATCATCGACGAGGTCCACATGCTCACGACGGCGGCGTTTAACGCGCTGCTCAAGACGCTCGAGGAGCCGCCGGCGCACGTGATCTTTGTGCTGTGCACCACCGACCCGCAAAAAATTCTGGAGACCATCCTCTCGCGCTGTCAGCGCTTCGATTTCCACCGCATCGGTAACGAGGATATCGAGCGCCGCCTGGCATACGTGTGCGAGCAAGAGGGCTTCGACTACGACGATGAGGCGCTTGCCATCGTGGCACGCCATGCCAAGGGCGGCATGCGCGACGCGCTCTCCACGCTGGAGCAGCTGAGCGTCTTCGGCAACGGCACCGTGCATGCGGACGATGCCCGCTCACTTTTGGGCGAAGTTTCGGACCAGATTCTGGGCGAGTTTGCGCGTGCCATTGCGTCACGCGATATTGCCGAGCTCTATGGGCTCATTCGCGCGCAGGTCGAGGAAGGTAACGATCTGCTGGAACTGACGCGCGATCTGGTGGCGCATGTGCGCGATGTGTACGTGGCCTGCGTTGCCGGCGCCCGCGCCGAGTTGTTTGAGGGCGGTGCCGAGCAGGCCGAGGCGCTTGCTGCCGAGGCCGCTGCCTTTGGCGAGCATCCTGCCGATCGTTTGGCTCGCGTGCTGACGGTGCTCGACGATGCCGCCTTGGAGATGAGGGGTGCGAGCGACGTGCGCCTGGTGCTCGAGATCGCCTGCACTCGCCTGGCGCGTCCCGAGGCCGATTTAACGATTGAGGCTTTGGCCGAGCGCGTGGCACGCTTGGAGGCCATGGTTGCCAACGCCGCCGTTCCGGCGAGCGTGGCTGCTGCTCAAGCGAGTGCGCCTGCTGCATCCGCACCCGCTGTCCAGCAGCCGACGCTGATCTCGGGTGCCCGAGCTGCTACTCCTGCGGCGACCGCCGCCCCCGCTGCTACGTCCGCGCATCAGGGTGGCATGCCTTGGGACCGCGGCGCTGCTGTTCCGGCTGCCCAGCCTGCGCCCAAGTTCGCGGCTCCGGCTCCCGCGCCCAAACCTGTAACGCCTGCACCTCAACCCGCTGCGGCTCCGGCCCCCGCGCCTGCTGCATCGACCGTGCCGGCGTCCAAGCCCAACAACGCCGCCCAGGTTGCCGCCGCCGGTGCTGCCGAGACCCCCGCGGTCGAGGACGCCGGCGAGCTCCAGCGCAAATGGGCCGAGGTTGTCGAGCGTGTCAAGGCGCGTCAGGCTTCCTACGCAGGGCTTTTGCTCAACGCCCGTGCCACGGCCGATGACGGCTCCAAGCTCACCGTCTCGTTCCCCGCGGGCTCGACCTTTGCCATCAAGATGCTCGGTCGCGCCGACACGCAGTCGGTGGTCCTGCCGACGGTCTGCGCGGTCTTCGGTCGTCGCACTGTCGACTACGTCCTGGATGGAGGTGGCACGCCGGCTCCTCAACATGAGGAGCATTCTCCATCTGCACGGGCTGCGGCATCTGCGGACCCGCAACCCGTGTCCTCGGCGGCCCCTGTATCCTCGAGCGCCAGCGCGCCGCAGCCAAAAGCGGCACCGGTAGCGGCACCGACTCCGTCGGCGCCTGAACCCGCTGCGGCCAAACCGGCTGCTCCGGCCCCCTCGCCCAAGCCCGCTGCCACACCCGCGCCCAAGTCATCCGACCTGGCCAAGGCTCCCTGGCTGCGCTCCGATAACCCGGCCGGCGCTCCTGCCACGGGCAAGCTCCCGACCGAGCCCGCGCCCCGTGCGCCCGAGCGCACGTCCGCTCCCAAGGCTCAGCCGTCTGCACAGGCTGCGCCGTGGGAATCCGAGCAGGTGCCCTACGACGACGCCATGGTCGGCGGCTTCGCTGGCGATGCGAGCGGGGACGATCTTCCTCCGTTCGACGTGCCTGCCGCGGCGCCTGCGCCCGGCCCTGCCGCTTCAGCCGTGGCCCCCGCAGCTGCGACGTCCGCTCCCGCAAGCGATGACGCCCCCGCTGCCCCTTGGGAGTCCAACCCCGGCGCCGGCAGCCCCTTCGGCCATCAGGGCGCAGCCCCGAGCATCCCGCAGACCGAGGACGAGGCCAAAGCCCTCATCCGCAGCGTCTTCGGTCAGTCCACCATCTTCAAACCGGTGGAGTAACTGTGCGGGCGGGTATGCTGCTCAAGAAGAGGCCTCTTTGTCCGGGCGCATCTGTATTTCGGACATGTGTAGTGTGGTGTCGCGTATATCGCATTCGAGCAGACAGGCGCGCGACGGTCGGCCTAGGATGCTGAGGTCGATACGATACGTCGCATGGCTGTCCGTGTACTCGACTTGCTCGGCGTTGACGGTTGCTCCGATTGTCAATAAAGAGCCCAGTTCGGCATCGACAATCTTGGAGTCCTTTATCTTGACCTTGAACTCTTGGTAGAGGGACGGGCTGTTGTAGTAAATGGTTCGGGTTCCGTCGGTGCACTCATTGGTCGTCTCCCATTTGACGACGGGCTGGTCCGAGCTGGCTATCAGCAGTTCTGCTCCAAAAGCTATGGCATGGGTGATGACAACCAGCAATGCCCAGACGACAAAGAGATAGAGAACCACATATGCAACGGGGTGTTTTGAGCGGATGTTTTGGAGCGCGTCGGGGGCATTCATGGGGCACCTCCAAATTGCTATCTTTGACAATCAAATTTTACCATGCCGTCATGAGCGCCACCTCGAGCGGCGGTTTAGCATTTTGCTATCTAGCTGGATGCAAAAAATGTCGGGTTCCGGCTCTGCTAGATTTAGTTTGAGACATTATGCAACCTTGCATAATCTTGGGGCGTATCACACTCCAGGACATGTATATCGACTGAGGTAGCACGTCCGCCCCGCTCTCTCGCCGCGCGCCGTGGTACGATTTTTGAGTTTGAAAGTCCCGCCGCGCTCCGACTGCCCTTGCAGCTCGGCGTGCGGCCGCACGTAAAGGAGCCATCATGGCCGGTATGAACATGCAGCAGATGATGAAGCAGGCCCGCAAGATGCAGGAGCAGCTTGCCGCCGCGCAGGAAAACCTCAAGTCCCAGACCGTCGACGCCTCTGCCGGCGGCGGCATGGTCAAGGTGACCGTTAACGGCGAGATGGAGCTCGTCAACCTCACTATTGATCCCGATGCGCTCGATCCCGAGGACGTCGATATGCTGCAGGACATGATCATGGCTGCCGTCAACGAGGCCGTCCGCGGCGTCAACGAGCTCGCCAACAAGCAGATGGGCGCCATCACCGGCGGCCTCAACATCCCGGGCATGCCGTTCTAAGACACGCATATATATGAGTGCGAATCACAGTCTGCAAAAACTGCTCGATGAGCTGGGTCGTCTGCCGGGCATTGGTCCCAAGTCGGCCCAGCGCATCGCCTATTACCTGCTCGAGGCCGACGCCGAGGAGGCCCGCCGCTTGGCCGAGGCCATCCTGGAGGTCAAGCAGGAGGTCCACTTTTGCAGCCGTTGCTTTAACTACGCCACGGCCGACGAGTGCTCCATCTGCCAGGACCCGATGCGCGATACCACCCGCATCTGCGTGGTGGGCGAGCCGCGCGATGTCCAGGCGATTGAGCGCACGGGCAGCTACCACGGCCTCTACCATGTGTTGGGCGGCGTGATCAGCCCCATGGACAAGATCGGTCCCGAGCAGCTGCATATCCGCGAGTTGCTGGCGCGCCTGGGCCATGAGGATATCCACGAGGTCATTATCGCCACCAACCCCAATATCGAGGGCGAGACCACGGCGAGCTACCTTGCTCGCACCATCAAGCCACTGGGCGTCGAGGTGTCGCGTCTGGCGAGCGGCCTGCCCGTGGGTGGCGACCTGGAGTATGCCGACGAGCTCACGCTCGGCCGCGCTATCGAGGCCCGCCGCGCAATCTAGGCGGCGTCAGCTCCGCGGCATGTCCCGTCGGCCTGCCGCACGGGGCGCTCATAATTGGGCACGCGTTCATGCATTTGTTGTGCAACAAACCTGCTTTTCATCCGCTTATCGCGTGGATGGGTCCACTCGCACCTCGTATTTGCCCATTCGTTGCGCAACCTTTTTGGTTCGCTGATACACTCAAAATGTGGATATGAAAGAATGCGCCGCTTTTAAGCGGCGTTTTTTTGTTGGAGGAGAACGCATGCGGCCCGGGGGCACTCAGACAAAGCATGGCGCCGCGGTGCGCATGCGGCGCCGGCTGGGCCTGGCGCCTCGGGCGTATGTGCTGCTGTCTTGCTCGCTCGTACTGGTCATAGCCGGTGTTTCGGCTTATGGCATGACGGTGCCGTCCATGGTACAGGCGCATGCTGCGCGCGAGCTGCATATTGGGCGCAAGGCCAAAAGCGACTTGGGAACGACAACTGGATACGCGTGGGCGAGCGTGGTCGGGCGCACCGTGTTTGGCGTCGATCCCGCGGACGAGGGCGAGCGGGCGTCCAACGAGATCACGCTGGCAAACGGCAAGACTATCGTGCTCACCAACACTAAGGTCATTACGAAGCTTTCCAATAACAGCGTGGCTTCTGTCGTTAACAAGGCGGAGCAGCAGAAGGAGCAGGACACGCAGCAGACGGGTAAGCCCGGCGGCTCGGACGGGTCCGGTTCTGGCACCGGTTCGGCGGGCTCGGACGGCGGTTCCGGTTCGGGTTCCGCCTCTGGCGGTGGATCTTCGAGTGGCGGCTCGACGGACGGCGGTGCCGGCGGCGACACGGACTCGGGTGGTCTCTCGGCTGCCGAGGAGGCGAGCATCCACAATTGGCTCCTGACCAAATACAACATGCTCGATGACTATGTCGCCCGCGCCAATAGCGCGGTCTCGACCTATAACGCAACAGGCGATACCGGGCCGTGCGATAACCTGGCCAACGATATGTTTGTCATCCGTGCCGAGTTTGGCCGGCAAACGTTTTCTCCCCACTCAAAGTGGTATCGGCAGTACGCCAACCTATGGGGCTGCTACACCAACCTGTGCCAATGGGTGGGGCATTACGGCGATGACGACATTGCGCTCAATAACTTCAACAATAGCCTGGCGGCGATCGCCCTATGACGAACGACCTCGCTTCTACGGCAGCCCAGTCGCTCAACCGCGATCCCATGGTGGGCCTGCGCCTGGCGCGCGTTGGAGGGTTTGAGCCCGCCATTGCGCTGGGCCCGGACGAGCTACCCGTCTACCAGCGTCGATTTGCGATGCTGTTTGCCGACGACGCCACCATGCGCCGTGGCGGCATCGGCCGCGTGACGCGTGCTGTCAATGCCCAGGGCGAGGCCGTGGCGCTCAAGCAGCTCATCTTGCCGACGCGCGACGAGTTCGATGACGACGCTGCTTATGAGGCGCTGGTCGCCAAGTTTAAGGCGGCGTTTCGCGAGGAATACGAATGCCACCGCGCCCTTTCGGGTCTCAAAGGCTTTCCCCGCCTGTATGGATGGGGCGAGGTCGACGGTGCGCCCGCGATTGTCATGGAGTGGGTCGAGGGCGAGACGCTTGCCCGCCTGCGCCCACGCCTTGCCGTGGACGATGCCGGTCGCCTGTCGCCACTTGTGGCCGCTCGCCTGGGCCGCGACCTATTTGACCTGCTCTGCCGCATGAACCTGGTGGGGGAGGGCTTTGTCCATCGCGACATCTCGCCGGCCAATATTATGGTTCGCACGGCGCGCCTGCCGCTCGACCGACAACTTGCCGAGGGCACGTTCGATTTGTGCCTCATCGACTTTGGCTCGTCGCTGGCGCTCGAGCCCGCCTCTGCGGTGGCGGGAACCGGCGGCAAGGAGTCCTTTACAGAGCGCTATTCCACGTTGCGCCGAGCGACGGTTGCCTACGCTCCGCCCGAGATGCTCACCGACGATATCCCCGACCTGCGCATGCTTCGCATGTCGCCGGCAATCGACGTGTATGCCGCGGCGAGCACGGTCTATGAGCTCATCGCCGGCGTCGCGCCGTACGAGGTGGCGCCGAGCACTTCGGGCACCTCGGGTTCGCGCAAAAAGACACGCGATATTGCCAGTCCCTATCGTCTCAAGATGGATACGCGCCCCGACTATCCCGCTGGCGCCCATGCGCCCGGTTGCGACCTAACCCAACTGCTCCGGCGTGAGCCCGATGTGGCGCTTGCCGCCGCCGAGCAGGCACAGCAGATGGGGCTCGAGCCAGACTCCGAGGAGCTGCGCGACGCGCTGGCATTTGTCGATGCCCAGTTGTTCGACGTGGTCATGGCCTGCCTGTCGTGTAATCAGGGCGATCGTCCCGAGCCCGCCGCGGTGGAGGCGGCGCTTACGACGTTTTGCGACCACTACGCGCAAAACGTCGGTCGCTCGCTTCGCGGCGAGCCGCTCACGCCCTGTCCCATGGACGCGTCCGGCCGCGTGGTCCGTCGAGCTGCGATGATCGGCGCTGCGTCTGCCTGCGGCCTCGTATGGGCCGTTGTGGTGGTGTCGGCGGCACTGCTGGCTTCTGGTGCTCGTGCGACGGTTGCCGTGGGGTACATTTCGTGGTCCGGTACGCTGCCGGGTATCGTTGCCGCGCTCGCGCTGGCGCTGCCGGGCATGGCGGGTATTGCCGCCGGCGCCATGGCGCACGATCGTCGCACGGGGTTCCTGCATGGCGTACTGGCGCTTTCTGCCTGCGAGGTTCCGGAGCTGATCGCGGTTGCATGCACCGTGTTTTCCCAGCGCGCCGTAGCGAGCGGCTTTGTTGCCGCCTTAATTGCAACATACACGCTCGTATGGTTTTTGCTGTCGATGGGTTTTGCCTTTGAGCTTCCCGTCGCGGCGCCGCGGCGCGCAAAAACCCAGACGGTGACGCCGCTTGCCGGTGGTGCCGCGGCGGTTCGCGCCTTTGTCGGGACGACCGAGACGTCGTCCGATACGAGTTCAACGACCAAGGAGGGCTAAGCCATGGCTTCTCAAGCTGAGCTCACCCCGTGCGGGGCAATGTTTGACATCTTTAAGCGCGCAGCGCACCTGAGCCATATCGAACTGTGCGGCCTGGTGCTCTCGAGCCGCCCGCTGGCCGATGGCCGCAGCCCCCAGAGCCGCGCCGCCGATCGCTCCTGGGTCTCGCGTTTTATCGTGCGCGCTCCGGTCGGCACGCTGCAGGAGCGCTATTTTGCCGATTACGGCACCTCGGCCGCGCGCATCATGTCGCATCTGGCCCTGCGCCGCCGCAATCCCATGAATGCCACGGCGGTGATCAACATGGTGTGCGGGCCCGCTGGCGAGCCCATGGTGCGGGCGCTCGAGGAATGCCATCAGGATACGAGCCTCTACCGCAATGCGGTCGAGCGCCTGTCGCAGGCGGCGGAGCTTATGCCCGCCGAACGTGCCGAGGCCGTGCTGGTGCTGTTTGTCGCCGTCGGTTGCTCGGCAGATGTTCGATCCTCGGTGACCTATGCCATCGACTACGCTCATGCGACCTGTGGCGGCGCCACATCGACGCCGCGCTCGCTGAGCACCTCGACGGTCACGGGCGAGCACGAGGCGGCGCCGGCGCATCCGCTGGGACTGCTGCGCGTGCAAAACGGTTACGTGGTAAGTGCCCCGCGCTGGATTCAGCCGAGCGAGCAGGGCGTGGAGATCGGTGCGCTGGCGACGGGGGAGGGCGATATCACCGATGTGGGCGATGACGTTTCGGCTCGCCATGCCCACGTGTGGTGCGATGACCAAAATACCTGGTACGTCGAGGATCTGTCGTCCACCAACGGAACCGTGGTGGTAAACGGCGCGACGAACGTCTGCACCCAGGTCGAGCCTGGCCGCTCCGCTCAGCTCAACCCCGGTGACGAGCTCAAGCTCGGCGAATCCACCACCTACGCCATTCTCCTCGGCGCCCTCTAGCTCATCTCCTAAATAAGTTGCGGTGAAATAGGGACTGTTTAAGGCCGCGACCGGCAAAAACAGTCCCCATTTCACCGCAACTGCCGTGTGGTCGGCGATAGAGAAACGAGAGTGGATTTCCGGACGCACGAGAGAGAATTTTCGGACGCACAACCCATGAGAGTGGATAATCTCCCACTTTTGGTCAAGATACAGGCAAAAAGTGGGAGATTATCCACTCTCGATGCAGGCTGCGACTTTTCCGTCCGAGGGGCCATCTCGCCCCTTGGCAGTCACCCGGGGTAAACCTTTACCGCCCACCTATATTTGCCGAAATATGGCTTGGCGGCGGGGTACAATAAGCCCGCATGCGGATTTCCGTTGCGGGCGCTTCCCATCGCCGGGGCGTGCCCGGGAGCATCCGGCATGCGGCCTTTGCGGCGCTCGGTCATGTGCAAGACGGGTAGCTGGGCCTGTGGAGCGCATTAACCGCCCCGCGCCTCGGCATGCCTTCTCTCCATGCCATGTACCTGCTGCTCAGTCTGCCTGTCGGATGATTGGAAGCAACAGCGAAAATCCCATCACGCCAACATCCCGGCAATCGCCGGGGCCTGTATACCTATATGAGAGGAGAGGGGTATATGGCGCGTAAGTTTAAGTCTATGGACGGCAACGAGGCGGCCGCATATGTTTCGTATGCGTACACCGAGGTAGCGGGAATTTATCCCATTACGCCGTCCAGCCCGATGGCCGACCATGTCGACCAGTGGGCGGCCCAGGGTCGCAAGAACATCTTTGGCACCCCGGTCAAGGTCGTCGAGATGGAGTCTGAGGCAGGTGCAGCCGGTACCGTTCACGGTTCGCTGGGCGCCGGTGCTCTGACCACCACCTACACGGCTTCTCAGGGCCTGCTCCTGATGATCCCGAACATGTACAAGATCGCGGGCGAGCAGCTCCCGGGCGTCTTCCACGTCTCCGCGCGTTGCGTCGCTTCCCACGCCCTGAACATCTTTGGCGATCACTCCGACGTCATGGCCTGCCGCCAGACCGGTTTCGCCATGCTCGCCGAGGGCAACGTCCAGGAGGTCATGGACCTTTCGCCGGTGGCTCACCTTGCCGCCATCGAGGGCAAGACCCCGTTCCTTAACTTCTTCGATGGCTTCCGCACCAGCCACGAGATCCAGAAGGTCGCCATGTGGGACTACAAGGATCTGGCCGAGATGTGCGACATGGACGCCGTCCAGGCTTTCCGCGATCACGCGCTCAACCCTGAGCACCCGCATACCCGCGGCAGCCACGAGAACGGCGACATTTTCTTCCAGAACCGCGAGGCCTGCAACAAGGTCTACGACGAGCTTCCCGCCGTCGTCGAGGGCTACATGAAGAAGATCAACGAAAAGCTCGGCACCGATTACGGCCTGTTCAACTACTACGGCGCTCCCGATGCCGATCGTGTCGTCGTGTGCATGGGCTCCTTCTGCGACGTGCTCGAGGAAGTCATCGACTACCTCAACGCTCACGGCGAGAAGGTCGGCCTGGTCAAGGTTCGCCTGTTCCGTCCGTTCTCCATCAAGCACTTTGTCGACGTTCTCCCCGAGACCGTCAAAAAGATCGCCGTCATGGACCGCACCAAGGAGCCGGGTTCCATCGGCGAGCCGCTCTACCAGGACGTCGTCTCCGCTCTCTACGAGGCCGGCAAGACGGGCATCAAGGTTGTCGGCGGCCGTTACGGCCTGGGCAGCAAGGACACGCCTCCCGCGTCCGCGTTTGCTGTCTTCGAGGAGCTTAAGAAGGACGAGCCCAAGCGCGAGTTCACCATCGGCATTGTCGATGACGTGACCAACCTGAGCCTGCCCGAGGCCGAGGATGCGCCCAACACCGCAGCCCCCGGCACCATCGAGTGCAAGTTCTGGGGTCTGGGTGGCGACGGTACCGTCGGCGCCAACAAGAACTCGATCAAGATCATCGGCGACCACACCGACAAGTACGTTCAGGCCTACTTCCAGTACGACTCCAAGAAGACCGGCGGCGTCACCGTCTCGCACCTGCGCTTTGGTGATTCTCCGATCCGCTCGCCGTACTACGTGACCAAGGCCGACTTTGTCGCCTGCCACAACCCCAGCTACATCGTCAAGGGCTTCAAGATGGTCCGCGACGTCAAGCCGGGCGGCACCTTCCTGGTCAACTGCCAGTGGAGCGACGAGGAGTTCGCCGAGCACATGCCCGCCGTGGCCAAGCGCTACATCGCGAACAACAACGTCAACGTCTACCTGATCGACGCTATCGACCTGGCTGCCAAGGTCGGCATGGGCAAGCGCACCAACACGGTGCTCCAGTCCGCCTTCTTCGCACTGGCCAAGGTCCTGCCCGCCGAGGACGCCCTGCAGTACATGAAGGACGCGGCCACCAAGTCCTACATGAAGAAGGGCCAGGCCATCGTCGACGCCAACCACAAGGCTATCGATGCCGGCGCTACCGCCTTCCGTAAGTTCGAGGTTCCGGCCGACTGGGCTACCGCCGAGGACGCCGCTCCCGTCGAGCTCTCCGAGGAGACCAAGTCCGCCATCGCCCAGCAGGTCAAGAACCTGCTCGAGCCCATCGATCGCATGGATGGCGACAGCCTGCCCGTTTCCGCCTTCGTCGATTGTGCCGACGGCCAGTTTGAGCTGGGCGCCTCCGCATACGAGAAGCGCGGCGTCGCCGTGGTCGTTCCTCACTGGGACGAGACCAAGTGCATCCAGTGCAACCAGTGCGCCTATGTGTGCCCGCATGCCACCATCCGTCCGTTCGCGATGACCGAGGACGAGGCTGCCGCCGCGCCCGAGGCTACCCGCACGCTCGACGCCATGGGCCCCAAGGCCAAGGGCATGAAGTTCACCATGGCCGTGTCCCCGCTCGACTGCATGGGCTGCACCAACTGCGTCAAGGTCTGCCCCAAGGGCGCCCTCGAGATGGTTCCCACCGAGCAGGAGATGGATCAGCAGCCCGTTTGGGACTATATGGTCGAGAACGTCTCCGAGAAGAAGGAGCTCATCGCGGCCAACGTCAAGGGCAGCCAGTTTAAGCAGCCCTACCTGGAGTTCTCCGGCTCCTGCGCCGGCTGCGCCGAGACCGCCTATGCACGTCTGGTGACCCAGGTCGCCGGCGACCGCATGTTCATCTCCAACGCCACCGGCTGCTCCTCCATTTGGGGCAACCCCGCTGCCACCGCTCCTTACTGCAAGGACAAGGACGGTCACGGCCCGGCGTGGAATAACTCCCTGTTCGAGGACAACGCCGAGCACGGTCTGGGCATGGCCGTCGGTTACGAGGCCGTCCAGAAGAAGCTGATCGCCGCTACCCAGGACATCATCGCTGCCGATGGCCCGTCCGATGAGCTCAAGGCTGCCGGCCAGGCTTGGATCGACTCCGTCAACGACGCCGAGGCTTCCAAGACCGCTGCCGCTGCCTACGTTGCCGAGCTCGAGAAGTGCGGCTGCGACGCTTCCAAGGCGATCCTCGCCGACAAGGCTTACCTCACCAAGAAGTCCTTCTGGATCTTCGGCGGCGACGGTTGGGCCTACGACATCGGCTTCGGTGGCCTGGACCACGTCCTGGCTTCCGGCCACAACGTCAACGTCTTCGTCTTCGACACCGAGGTCTACTCCAACACCGGCGGTCAGGCCTCCAAGGCTTCGAACCTGGGCCAGGTTGCTCAGTTCGCCGCTGCCGGTAAGGTGACCAAGAAGAAGTCTCTGGCCGAGATTGCTATGAGCTATGGCTATGTCTACGTGGCGCAGGTCGCCATGGGCGCCAACCCGGCTCAGACCCTCAAGGCCATCCACGAGGCCGAGGCCTACGACGGCCCGTCCCTCATCATCGGCTACAGCCCCTGCGAGATGCACTCCATCAAGAAGGGTGGCATGCAGAACTGCCAGGCCGAGATGAAGAAGGCTGTCGAGTGCGGTTACTGGAACCTCTTCCGCTTCAACCCCGAGGCTGCTGCCGGCAAGAAGTTCTCGCTCGATTCCAAGGAGCCCGCGGGCGGCTATCAGGAGTTCCTGATGAACGAGGCCCGTTACGCTTCGCTGACGCGTTCCTTCCCCGAGCGCGCCGAGGAGCTCTTCAAGGAGAACGAGCAGGCTGCCATGGACCGCTACGCTCACCTGCTGAAGCTCAAGACGGTGTACAACGAGGCCTAGGTCTCCCACCGCAGGATCTGAGGGCTGACCTTCGCGGACGTCCTCGGACATGAAAGAACCCCCGCTGCGCACTACGTGAACTGCACCCCAAAACTTGGACGGCTTAAATAAAAACTACGCCGCAAGGGACTGTCTCCGGAACTCCTCCGGGGTCAGTCCCTTCAGTTTA